>JACRPI010000042.1 GCA_016214075.1 Candidatus Woesearchaeota archaeon | reverse complement strand
TAATCAGGCAAATTCTCAAGCAAATCCAACTATCAAAGGAAGAATACATATGGATGAAAAATACATTCGTGTTGGAAACGAGCATGGATTAAAAGGAAAAACACCTGCTGAAGCCGCAGACATTGATTTGAAATTAAAAAGAAGGAAATTATTGAGTTTGATTAGATTTGCTGCAAAGAGAGATGACTAATAGTTGACAGTATCATGTTTATTTCTTGCGTAGCGAGACTATCTGTGCCGTAGGCACTCGGTGGGGGCTTCCGTTCGTTTTCCGTTTCGTAGCGAGGGGGCAAATTGAAACTAACATCCGAGATTTCAAGAAGATCAGCTCTATTCTTTGCGTATTTTGATATAATAAATATTATGAGCAAAAGATCTGGTGCTGAATTTGGACGAGCCAGAGCAAGTCTTGAAATCTCTGTTAAGTGAGTTTTGCTGAAAGCAAAACCAGAATTCTGAAAGAATTTTGAGTTGGCTCTTATACAAAAAGGGTGCGTCGCCAAAAAATATATTCTTCAGACAGGGCGTAGTTTGAATATATTTATAAACAAAGAAAAAGCCATATTTCATATGACTAAAAGAAATTACAAAACTGTCGATGAACGACAAAGTTATGTTCAGAAAAGCGGTGAAGAATGGGAAAATAATGTAATGAGTTTTGTGAATCAACAGCTCAAAAAATTAGGTTCTGATTTGAATGTCATAAAAGGCAGGAATGTTAAAAAGGCTTCTCAGTTATGGAACAAACTCTCAATACCAGTTGGCAAAGGAGAACCGTCCCAAAAAATTTGGGGCGATATAGACTTGATAGTTATTGATAAAGAAGAAAATCCTGTCGCAATAATAAGTTGCAAAACAAGTCTGCATGGTAGATTTTCTGAAACTCTTTTCTATGCAGTTGTTTTGAAAGAAATGATTGAAGATTTGAAAGTTGTTTTTGCCACGCCCGATAAAGGAAGACAGCAAAAAGGCAGTGTATGGCAATCCGAATGGGGAAGCGAAGATAAACCAACAAAAGACAGATTATTAGGGAGTCATTATACAGATGGTGTTTATATCCTTAATCCAAAAACAAAGTTAGGTGGGATGATCAAACATATAGAAGAATTGCCAAAAGATCTTATCAATTGGCACAAATCAACAAACAAGAGATAGTTTCACTTGTGACAATTCTTTTTTTATTTTTAGCAATCTTTCTTCAGCGGTTTTACAATACTCTGATGAAATATCAATATGTATAAAATTTCTCCCTGTTTTTTGGGCAACAACCACAACTGTTCCTGTGCCACCAAACATGTCTAGAATAATATTCCCTTTGTAAGAATAGAATTTTATAAGACGATAGATCAATTCTTCTGGGAATGGAGCAGGATGACCGTTTCTTTGTCTCTCTGGTGGGATATACCACATGCCATCTGAGAATTTCATAAATTCTTCTTTTGTAATATCTGCATCTATATCAGATCCTTCCAATTTATCACCATTTTTTGAGAATATTAAAACATATTCCCAAGATGGGACAATATGAGGATTTGAAGGACTCTTAAAACTTCCCCATGCAGTTCTTTTTAGCATAGTCTGTTTATACCAGACGATTTCTGTTCTAAACTTCATTCCTATTTTTCTCATCTGATTAGTAAAATCGTGATGTATTGGAAGAAAGTCTCTAATTCCAGTTGGAGCTATATTCAAGGCAACCCTACCACCTGGCACTAAAACTCTTTGTGTTTCTATCCAAACCTTCTCTAACCAATTGAGATACTCCTGATAATCCATCTTATCATTATGATTATCATAATCCTTCCCAACATTGTAAGGTGGAGAAGTTATAGCTAAATGCACAGAATTATCAGGTATTCTTTTCAATGTTTCCAGAACATCTCCACAGATTATTTTATTAATAAATGAATTCATTTTTTTACACCACTATTATTTACTTCTTTTAGTTTCCTATATATCGCATTATTTATAAAAGATGTTACTGTTGGGGTTTCGTATTTGTTTCCATTCTTCTTAATCCATCCTTTGATTTCTTTTAAAAGATCATCATCAATTCTTACAGTTGCCATTTCCACCACTATTGTAACTCTTTGTGATTCTTATTATACAAATAATCACATATCTATTTAAAGGCATTCTTAGAAAAATACGCCCTGTCGTTTGCTAATATCATGCGAGGCAGAGCCGAGCATTGCCCGAAAGGCAACCGCGACGCACCCTACCACAGAAGAGACAATTTCACATAACATCGCGATTAACAGAAGTTTTTGCGAAGCAAAAATTTTGGGAAATTTCGCAGGAAAATCCCAGATAATCGCTGTTATATGAGGGTGAGCGAAGCGAAAGTCTGCAAGACGTCCCCAAAATTTCGCAGAAATTTTGAGTTTAGATTTTGGGCATACTGATATTAACTGCGAAGTGGTTACTAACCGAAAAGCTTATAAAGGTTAAGTCTATTCCATATAGTATGACAGAAATTAATGATGCCTACATAAGAGCAAGATTTGGAGAGGAATTGCCTCAAAAAAATGTAGATAGTCTGAGGACTGCGATGCAATCTTATGGAGAAAATCACTGGTGGGAATCAGACAATCCAACAGAAGTTGCGATGTACCAAATATTCGAAGACATTCTGATGACAGATTTTTCAAAATTTCATGAGGGATTAGAAAAAATAGTCGGAAGACCAGTTTATGCTCATGAAATGGGAATGAATGTCGAGGGATTAAGAAAAGAAGCGCGACTTGGAATTGAAAGATTGAAAAAAGGGATTGGAACCAGTGATGAATATAAAGAAACAGCAGTCCGAAGAAGCATAGAAATGCTTGAAGATTATTGCAGAAAAACAGGAAAGCAATTCCTCAAAGTTGATATGACAAAGGCATCAGGCAGAAATGAAAATGGAATAGACCAATCTGGTTATGATGGTTGGATGAACTAAAGCTTTTCGGTTACTATTATTTTATTTCTAGCCCAAAATCTAAATTTCATATAACATATGCGATTTACCGAAGTTGATTTTTCAGAGCTGTAAACATTTGAGGCAACCCACAAATTTTTACCTCGAAAAATCAATTTGGACGGAGCGAGGTGCAACCGAGCGTAGTCGGTAAATCGCTGTTATACGCTTCCATAGGAACGAGGTTTAGTGCAACGGTCGGCGAAGCCGAAAACCGAAGAGTTAAATTTTAGTGGCAGTCGTTTCAATCCAGCGAACAAAGTGAGCCATAAAGAACAAGTATCAAGGGGACAATTTTAACATATCAAGTATAAGATTTTTTTGACATGAGAAACACCGCATAAATCATAATTATCCCTGCAATTAACTGAATTATAAGTGGTATTGAAAAGAAGACAATGTTTCGCTGGAGAATTTCTTTATGTTCTATTGAATGTTTACTCGTAAGAGTTTTACCGAATTGAGTAATACTGCTACGTCTGGCACGAGATGTATTGCTGCTGCTTCTACTGGTCCGATGATGCGTAGCAGTACGAGTGTTATGCCTATGACGTGTACGACTCCAACGCCGACGAACACGTTTTCTTTGATAGTTCGATACGATCGTTTGCTGATTGCTTTTGCGCGTGCGATTTTGAGTAAGTTGTCGTTTACAAGGACAACATCTGCTGCTTCCATTGCTGCTTGTGTGCCAATTGCTCCCATTGCCAATCCGATGCTTGCTTGCGCCAGTGCTGGAGCATCGTTGATGCCATCGCCAACCATTGCAACGATGCGTCCATGTTTTTGTAATTTTTTGATGTAATCTATTTTTTCTTCAGGTAGTAGGTTTGCTTTCCATTCAGTGATGCCAATGGCTCGTGCAACGGTTTGTGCGCTCTCTTCATTGTCTCCTGTGAGCATGACAAAGTGTTTCACTCCACTTTTGCGTAGTGCCTCGATGGCTTTTTTTGCTTCTGGCCGTATTGTATCATTGATAGTTATAGCTCCGATGACGCGTTTATTAACAGCGACAAAGATGGTTGTTCGTGTTGCGTTTTGAGAGACTTCGATGTTGTTTTCTGTGAGGAATTTTTTATTACCTACTAAGACATTTTTTCCGTTCACAGTGGCGCGTGCTCCTCTACCATGTACTACGGTAAAGCGTGTCGGTTCCACTAATCTAATCTTCTTTTGTGCTGCATATGCGACAATGCTTTTCGCTATTGGATGACTTGATCGTCGGTCTGCTGACGCAGCAAATGAGAGAACATCATTTTGGGTGTAATTCTGATCATATGATGTGACTGTTTGAATATTTGGCATTCCAGTGGTGAGTGTACCTGTTTTGTCAAACACAAATGTATCGACTTTTGCAAGTTCTTCTAAATAGAGTCCTCCTTTGATGAGGATTCCTTCTTTTGCTGCACGTGCAACAGCGGAAATTGTTACAAGTGGCGTGGCAAGCCCTAGCTCTGCTGGAGACATAAAGATGAGTGCTGCAATAACCATTTTCACATCGCGTGTATACCAATAAATACCAATGACAAAAAGAAATGCGATTGGAATTAGATATGTGGCTACTTTGTCGGTCAGTTTTTCGATAGGTGCTTTATTCTGCTCTGCATCTTCCACCAGCTTAATAATACGTGCAAAGACTGTGTCTTGTACAAGTTTGGTTACCTTAATATTAATAGCACCTGTGGTAATAATGGTGCCAGCGTACACTGTATCATCTTTCTTCTTCTCTTGAGGAGTACTTTCCCCAGTGATCGGAGCTTGATTAATTGTTGCAGTTCCTTTAATTATAATACCATCCACTGGCAGTCGTTCTCCTGTGCGAGCAAGAATGATGTCACCAACCCGAACACTTTCTAATTTTACTGTTATCTCTTTGTTATTTCGGTACACAGTGATAGTTGTGGGGATTGTACCAATAAGATCTTGAATTGATGCTCGCGTCTTTTCCGTATTGACGCTGGCGATGTACTCAGCGATCAAAATAATCATGAGCACTATTGCAGCAGCAAGATATTCTTTACCCAATACGCCAACAATTACCGCAATTGAAATGAACAACTCAGTCCCAATCTTTTTCTCACGCACTAGCTCAAGAACAGCCGTCTTAATGAGCGAGTACACACCGAATGCTATAGCAACCAGCAGCACTGAAAGGGGAAGAATGTGCAGCCAGAAGAGGATGCTTGCAATGCCAACGGTAGTTATACGAAGAATTTCCATGCGATGCTCTTTTGCAAAGAGGAACTGAAAATATCCCATGTAAGAAGATTTATAGCCCATCTTTTAAACCTTTCCTCAACAAATCTTATCCTAAGAAAAAACATCAGAGTTAAAATTGTCCCCTATCCGTTCGTGCCACTGAAATTTAAGTGCGTATAACATATGCGATGAAGAGAAGTTTTTGCGTAGCATAAATTTGTGTAAAATCCTGCAAGGATTTTCCTCTTAATCGCTGTTAGGCGTCCTGAACGAAGTGAAAGCCCGCAGGGCGTGGC
>JACRPI010000041.1 GCA_016214075.1 Candidatus Woesearchaeota archaeon | reverse complement strand
CTTTGTTAATCCACATCAACAACTCAAAGGGAAAACTCCTGCTGAAGCAGCAGAGATTGATCTCCATTTAGGACAGAACAAGCTTCTTGATCTCATAAGATGGAGAGCAAAAATGCAGATGACGAAGAGATGACAATGTCGAAAAATAGAAATAATTAAATAGACCCTTTCTTGAAAGGGTATAATCTTAGAGATGTATGTCCAAAAGAGGTGTGTCATATGGTAAAAATGAATGATGATAAAGCAGCGATGTTTCTTGTCGGCATTGTCGGAGTTGTTGCAGCAGTTGGAATTATTGTTTTATTTATAGGAGCAGGAATCTCATATGATATGACTGGACAGGCAATATCTGCAAACGAAGTAGAAAAATTAAAGAAAAAACTAGAATTGTCTGATGAATTGAAGGAAGAATTGACAACAGTAAACAGCGGATCAACAGGTTGTAAAGTACCGGCAGGATACGTCTGCTGTGGTACATGTTCAAGAGAAGGCGGGGTTTGTAGTGCTATAAAGCAGGGCACTAGCTGCTGAGCTGTACTACTTAAACAACTCTTTAAAAAAAATTATTTTTCCTTTTGTTTTTTTCTATGTCCAAAATTTTATAAATATGTACTTTTTCACTCTTCTCATGCTCGACACCCAAGCTATTGAACAGAAATGGCAACAGCGCTGGAAAGAAGCTAAACTCTTTGACACTGACGCGCAACCTGGAACAAAAAAATTCTTCGGCACATTTCCGTATCCGTACATCAACGCATTCCCCCACATTGGGCATTTATACACGATCATGCGTGTTGAAGCGCTCGCGCGATACAAAAAGCTCCAGGGATATAACATCTTATTTCCGCAGGGATGGCACGCGACAGGAAGCCCTATCATCGCTGCCGCAAAACGCGTGAAAGAACGCGAAGAAAAACAAATCAAGATCATGAAAGACATGGGCATCTCTGAGAAAGAATTTCGCTCATTTGAAGATCCGAAACACTGGATTGATTATTTCGCTCCAGAATTTGAGAAGGATTTTCGGAGCATGGGTTTTGTGATTGACTGGCGCAGAAATTTCTACACCACTTCTCTCAATCCTCATTATGACGCGTTTATTCAATGGCAATTTCGAAAACTCCAAGCAAAAAACTATGTGACCCGCGGTACATTTCCTGTTGTCTGGTGTCCTAAAGAAAACATGGCAGTGAGTGATCACTCCAGAAGCAAAGGAGAAGGCGAGACAACACAAGAGTTTGTCTTGGTCAAACACAAACTTGCTGGCACTTCTGATTATCTTGTTAGCGCAACGCTTCGCATAGAAACAATTCTTGGTGTTACCAATATTTGGCTCCATCCCGACGTTACCTATGTTCGCGCAGTCGTCAATGATGAACACTGGATTATTAGCACAGAAGCCGCAGAAAAACTCGCCGCGCAAGAACGAACTATTCAACTTGTTGGAAAAGTTTCTGGAAAAGATCTTATTGGAAAGATTGTTGAGGAATTTAATGGTAAAAAAATTATGATTCTCCCTGGCACATTTTGCGCTCCTGACAAAGGAACAGGCATTGTGCACAGCGTTCCTTCAGACAGTCCTGATGACTGGATTGCACTCCAAGATCTTCAGCGTAATCATATTCTTTGTGAAAAGTATAGTCTTGATTATCGGACAATCGAAGAAATTCGCGTTATTCCTGTATTGGATACCCCTGATTATGGAGAGATTCCCGCAATGAAACTTTGTGAAGAGTTTGGGATTGCAAGTCAAAAGGATGAAAAGAAACTCCTTGAAGCGCGAAAAGCACTCTATAGAAAAAGTTTTTATCAAAGCACCATGAACGGGCTTTACCGAAACTTTTATGGAAAGAATCTTGAAGGAATTAAAGTCACTGAAGCAAAGGAGATTATCAAAAAAGAACTTCTTGGCAAAGGGTTTGAATTATTTTATGAACTCACAGGCCCTGTTGTCTGTCGTTGTTTGACTCCTTGCGTTCCAAAACTTGTTTCTGATCAATGGTTTATCGCGTATGGGGATGAACAGTGGAAACTGCAGGCGCACGCGTGCCTGAATAAAATGAAACTGTATCCTGACAATGTCCGGCAGCAATTTGAATATGTTATTGACTGGCTGCACAACTGGGCATGCACTCGAAAAGAAGGACTTGGCACAGCACTTCCCTGGGATCAAGACTGGCTTATTGAAAGTTTAAGCGACAGCACGATTTATATGGCATATTACACTATCACGCATCTTCTCTCTACTCTTGATCCTGAAAAAGTTGACGACGCATTGTTTGATTATGTCTTTCACGGCAAAGGAAATCCTCACGCACTTGCACCGCATTATGAAACCGCTCCCGCGCTTCTTGAGAAGATGCGCGCAGAATTCATGTACTGGTATCCACTTGACTTTAGAAACTCTGGAAAAGATCTTGTCCAGAATCACCTCACCTTCTTTATCTTTAATCATGTCGCATTATTCCCTGAAGATAAATGGCCAACAGGTATTGGGGTCAATGGTTGGGTTACTATTGATGGAGAGAAGATGAGTAAATCTCTTGGAAATATGATTCCTCTCCGTGACATGTCCAGCAAATTCAGCGTTGACGCCGCACGACTCACTATTCTTTCCGGCGGCGAAGGACTTGATGATCCAAATTGGGACAGCAGCTTTGCTCTTGCCGCAAAACAAAAACTTGATGGCATCCATGATTTCGCGCTTAGCCATTATAACAAGGGAAGAGAAACACATCATGCAATTGACTCTTGGATGGAATCACAGCTTTATGACATTGTTGCTCGTGCTACTTTTGCAATGGAAGAAACACAATTCCGCACTGCGTCGCAGCTCATCTTTTTTGAACTGCAGTCCGCACTCAAATGGTACCTCAAGCGCTGCCATAACGAACCACAGAAACAGTTGATCAACACTGTTATCGAAACACAACTGATTATGCTTAGTCCTTTCTGTCCGCACGTTTGCGAAGAAACCTGGGAAGCAATTGGCAAAAAAGGATTTGTCAGTGCTGGTGCTTGGCCTGCTGTACAAAAACAGCGAATCAATAAAGAACTCAACACCCAAGAAGAGATTGTCAGTACTGTTCTTTCTGACATTAGCAGTGTTTTGAAGCTTATCAAAAAAGAGCCGCAAAAAATCACGCTTTTTGTTTCTCTCCCCTGGAAGTATAAACTCTTCGAGAAACTTTATGACCTTATGGAGTCGACAAAAAATCCAAAAATGATTCTCCAGCAGATCATGGAAGACAAAGAAATGAAAAAATACGGCAATGACATTTCTAAATTCTTGCCACGACTTGTTGGCTCTGGAAAACTTACTCCCGCGCTTGCGTCTGATGACGATGAATTAAAAACGTTGCACAGCGCAAAATCATTTTTAGAAAAAGAGTTTGGATGCGCTATTGAATTTATGAAGGCAGCAAATTCCGGTCATCCAAAAGCAGGACAAGCTGTTCCTGGGAAGCCCGCGATATTGGTGGAGTGATTCTTTTTGTGAGAGAGTTTTTACACTATTCCTAATAGCGCAAGTTCCTTTTTTGTTTGTTCTACAGAAGAAAAGACTATTCCCCTTATACCGCATTCTCTTGCAGCATCAATATTTTTTTGTTTATCATCAATAAAAATACACTTTGATGCTTCGATGTTTAAATCCGCTAAAACATGTTCGAAAAGTTTTTTGTTTGGTTTTGCCATTTTCAGTTCATGAGAAAAATACATTTTCCTAAAAAGAGCAAGCATTGTTGCATGATCTTTTTGTAAATTATTTAGAGTTATGTCATCATTATCAGATAAAAGGATTAAATCATATTTGGAATGAATTTTTTTGAGTAGACCGATCATTTCTTTATTTGGAATTATTGCTTTTCTGAATATGTCCTGCATCTTTTCTTCTGTCAGTCCTAACTGAAATTTTTCATTAACAGCTTTTACAAAGTCACTCGAAGAAAGAAGCCCTTCATTCATTTGAATCATCAGACCATTAAATTCTTTGTATATTTTTTCTATGGAGATTTGCCTTTTTTTTGAAAGAACATTAAGTATTGCTGGGGTATATCTTCCACAGGAGAGAACTCCACCCCAATCACAAATTATTGTCGTAATCATATTATTTCTTTCCCATAATTCTCTTCTTCAACGTTTCCGCTGTTGTTGCTACTCCGTGCTTCTTGAAATACGACACCATATTTCTCACATCACGATCGAGCAACTCTTCCGCATTCACCGCGTCTACTGGACTTGCCTGTGACATATCAATTATTATGGGAGTTTCTTTCCAATTCAGAATGTTATACTCACTTAAATCTCCATGCACCAACTGCGCTTTTTGATAGAGCAGCGCGAGATTTTCTATTAATAAATCAAAGAACTTTTGTGGATCTTTTGGAGATTGCTGCTTTAACCGCTGCGCTGTTTCTCCTGTTGTTTTGTCTCCAATTAATTCCATGACAAAAACATGATGCAGGAGCGCGATAGGAAGCGGAACACGCACTCCTGCTTCTCTTGCTTTCATGATATTTCTGTATTCTCGCTGTACCCATGAGAAAATGACTTGTCTTCTCTGTTTTTTTAGCGCATAATATCGTGGGTCATGCTTGATGTAATCATACATTTTGTTGAAATTGCATGCTTCAAGGCGATAAATCTTTACAACTCTATATTCGTCATGTCCTTCTATCTTCTTTCGCGCAGAGAAGACATTTGCTTCTTTTCCAATAGAGACAGGACTAATTAATTCATCATAATGACGCTGTTTTGTTAACTTGATTAAGTCATTTATTGTGAACTCATCAAAAACATTGCCATACACTTTCCATCGTTCGTGGGTAATTCGTGCCATTATTGTGTACAATTGCGCTGCCCTATAAATTACTTCCTCTGCTTTTCTCTTTCTTCTTGGGTGATTTGAACAGAGAATATAGAAAGATATAAATATTGCAAGAATGAAAAAGAAATACTTATTTTCAGAAAGAGGTGTGTTTTATGGAAAAATATCATCCGCTCTACGCGTATGCAATTGTTAGTGTTGTTCTTATTTTAGGAATTCAAATGATGCTTACTGATGGAACATCTGGCATCACTGGATTCGCTGTTGGTGATCAAGGTGGTCAAGGTCAGCCTAGCGGTCAACAAGGAGGAACTCCGCAAGGTGGAGGACAGCAGGGACAAGCACAACAAGGCGGTCAAGGTCAAACTGGTGGACAGCAAAGAAGCCAACAAGGAACTGCTGCACAAAGTTCACAACGTGATGGACAACAAGGAAATTCGCAAGGTAGTCAAGGACAGACACAACAGGGAACTGGAACTCAAGAACAAACAAGCGGACAGAAACAAGGATTCTTCCAAAAAGTAGGTGGCTTCTTTGGATTTGGCAGTGATCAACAAAATAATCAACAATCTGGAACAGAAGGACAATCACAAAATCAGCAACAGGGAACTCAGGAACAAACGGGGCAATCACCACAGGGAACACAGCAACAAAATGGCGGACAACAACAAAACCCTGAAATGTATGATGATGGAACAGATACAGATGGCGATGGTCTTAGTGACGCAGAAGAGGAAAAATTAGGAACAGACGCTGAAGATGAGGACTCTGATTACGAGGCAAACAGCCAGAAATATCAAGAAGGACAATCTTCTGGACAAGTCCAAGAACTCAGCGAAGAAAGCAAAGCATGCTTAGACGCAATTGATGAAAAAATTAAATCATGCACTGAAGACGAAATTCAAACATGTCTTGATGAAGACGCAAATGTTGAATGCATTATGAAAGCAATAGGATCATGCATGGAAAAATACAAATCTGAAAAAGAGAGCAGTTGCTTCGAACAAAAATCTGATTAAAGAGGTGTAAAGAATGGCAATAAGTGAAGAAAAATTACAACTATATATTGTCGTGATCGTTGGTGTTGTCGCGGCTGTGGGCATTTTGGTTTTGTTGATGAACGCAGGTCTCGGAGACGACGCTATTAGCGGTCAGGCGACATCTGCAATCAAAATAAAACCCGTTTCTAAAATGGAGTCTGAAATTGACGATGAGTTTAAACAGCCCATAGCAAAAATGGAAAGTGAAATTGACGACGAGTAAGACGTACATATTCTTTTGCTTTTTTTGACTATTTTTTTCTAAAATTACCATTATTGAGTAATCAAATTAATTGTCCACAACATTTATAAACCATAACCTTCTACTATTCCTTAGGATGCAAATGGGTCCTTATTGAGCCGAACTTGTTGTTCGATGCTATGACACCAAGACACTCTTGCATCACACAGCCCGACACGAGAGTAACGCAATGAAGCTGTCGCAATCATGCAAGCTATGCAGTTGCGCGTTAGTGTCTCGGGCAACACTTTCATTTTCATACTTAGACATGGCATACGCCATATGGAAACACAGAGCTTTTCCTTTTTGGAGGCTTTGTCAAACAGAAAAAAAGAAAAAACATAGAATAAGTTCATTCCAATTCACCATTATCAGCCTTTAGGTTTCGTGTACTGTGCAAGCGTATACAAATACATAAAGACCGAATACTGAGAGGAGCAATTTTATCTCTCGTTTTTGGTTTGGTACTTATTCTATACAAATTAAACGGAGTTGAGTATTATGGGTAAAATTAGTCCAGTATCTGCAAAATATATCGTTCACGCAACCATCCACATTGAAGGTATGGTTGACAAGCCAGACGTCATTGGCGCAATTTTTGGTCAAACAGAAGGTCTTCTTGGGAATGAACTTGAACTTCGCGAACTCCAGCGCTCTGGAAGAATCGGAAGAATTGAAGTCAATACAGAAACAAAGGGCGGCAAAGCACAAGGATCTATTATTATTCCTTCCAGCCTCGATAAAGCAGAAACCGCGATTGTTGCCGCGTCTTTGGAAATTATTCAGAGAATCGGACCATGCAACGCAAAAATAGTCATTGAAAAAATTGAAGACGTTCGTATTTCTAAACGACAACAAGTTATTGAACGCGCAAAAGAACTTCTTAAACACCTTGTGGACACAGGCATGCCTGATTCACAGGAACTTGCGGATGAAGTCGCGCAATCTGTTCGTGTCATGGAGATTCAAGAGTATGGTTCTGAAAAACTTCCTTGCGGTCCAGCACTTGAAGAATCTGATGAAATTATTGTTGTTGAAGGGCGCGCAGATGTGATCAATCTTTTGAAATATGGTATTAAAAACACCGTCGCACTTAACGGAACTTCTGTCCCTCCAACAATGATTGATCTCTGCAGACGCAAAACAGTTATTGCATTTGTTGACGGCGACAGAGGAGGAGACCTTATTATTAAGGAACTTACCACTGTCACAGATGTTGACTTTGTTACTAAGGCACCTGATGGAAAAGAAGTAGAAGAATTAACCCAAAAAGAAATTCTCAAAGCGCTTCGCTCCAAAATAAGCCCAGAACAAGTCAAATCTGAAGGTGGAGCGCATGGTCCATCCAATGGTAATGATAGATATCAGCAACAGCGACGCCCAATGATGCAAAGCGCACCTTCTCCAGGAAGAAGAGAAATGCGGCCAATGCGACCAGCACAAGCTCCTGTACGAACTGCAGCACCACTCCCACAAGGAACAGTTGTACGAAGACCAATCGCGACAGCACGAGCTCCTACTGGCACTGATGAGAAAAAAGCATTTGGAAAAATGCTTGAAGATCTTATTGGAACACGTGGCGCGTATATCCTCGACGCAAAACTTAACATTCTTGGAAAAGTACCCTCCAGCGAACTCAGCGCAACAATCAAAAGCCTGAACAATGGCGTTCACGCAGTTGTCTTTGATGGTATGATCGAAGAAGAACTCGTTGATGTCGCAGAAACCTGCAGTGTCAAGTACCTTATCGCAATGGGCACAAAGGTAAAACCAACAGGAAACGTGCAGATTCTTACAGCAGATGAGTTGTAAAGATTTTTTCTTTTTTATTCTTCTTTCTTTTTCCCCTAACCTCAACTTGTCAAGAACCACCGCTCCTTTCAGTCGCTATAGACAGTGTGGCATGCTCGTGGTGGTTCTTGAGCATATCAGGAATTTATCACCTTCCTCCCTCACATCGTGGACTGTGTCCACTGGCTTCCTCACCAGTGGTATAGCAGACGCAATAAATTATTGTAACTTATTTGCGTCTGCGGAATAGTGAACGCACTATTATTACGATAATTTAGTGCGTTCACTATAAATTCCAAATATATTTATAGCCCCTTCTCCTTAATAATAGTATGTCCAAACGAAAGCGAGGGAAATCATTTCAGACAAAATACTACCGCGATGAGCCGTTTTACGGCATGAGCGATACGTGCACTGGACAAATTGAAGTAAATATCGAATTTATATGGAAACTTTGCAAGAAAGATGAAAACAAATTTATCAAACTCTTTTCTTTGACTTATACTCATGAATATATCCACACGATTGTCAGCGACATTGTTGAAGAACTTTATACCTGTGGGGAGGAAAAGTTTATTAGAAAGATCCTTGGCGAAGAATGGAACAAAGAAATGGAAACATATTATGAGTGCATTCCTCCAACAAAGAGTTTTGTAATTAAAACAAAGCAAACTCAGAAAAATAAGAAACAAAAAAGAAAGAATAAATAATTAGGTTTTACTCTTCTCCATACACAATTTTTGCAACTTGCTTGAGTGCAAGGACATAATTCTCGACTGCTGTTTTCTGCTTCTCGAGCGTCAGTGTTGCAAGAATTTCTTCCTGCACATCTTCAAGCGTCTCTTTCTTGTCTGTTACCATAATAATATGATATCCAAACGCTGTTTCTACAGGTTCTTCAGTCATTTCTCCTGCATTCAGACTAAATGCCGCTGTTTCAAACTCTGCAACCATTTGTCCTTTTGCGAACCAACCAAGATCTCCCCCATTAAACTCCGCAGAAGGATCTGTTGAATATTCCTTTGCGAGCGCTTCGAAGCTTTCCCCTGCTTTTATTCTTTCAATGAGTGCTGTTGCTTGTTCCAATGCCTCTTCTTTTGTCATATTGCTTTCACATCGTAAAGCACCAGTATAACAAATGAGAATGTTACTTGCTCGAACTTCTGTGAGAGTATCTTTTTGCGTTTCATAATAGGAAAGGAGCTCTTCTTCTGTCACACTCACATCCGCAAGAACCTGCTGCTCAATCAGTTTGTTCATGAGTATCTGTGTTTCTATTGCTTCTTTAAACTCATTCATAGTAACGTTCTGTTCTTCTAATTTTTGTTGAAGCTCTTCCAGCGTTACCTGCGCTTCTGCTGTAATATTTGCAATAGTTGCTTCTAATTCTGCGCTGCTTACGCTGACCCCTTTATTCTCTGCTTCTGCAAGCAATAATTCTCTTGCAATCAGCTGCTCGAGAATCGCGGAACGAAGTGTTTCCTCATCAATTGCTCCATTTTTGTAATACTCTGGAAGTTTGTCAATTTCTTTTTGAAGACTGCTTTCTGTGATTTCTACCCCATTCACTGTTGCAACGACAGTATCGAATGAGAAAAGATCAGAAAAAGAATTTGAATTATATGTTACTAAGACGAGTAATAGTATTCCTACTACTGCAATAAGGAGAAGCTTTGTATCCAACTCAAAAAGGACTTTTGGTGCTTCTCTGACAGGAGCAATAGGTGCCTGTGTTTGTTTTACTTTTTCAGAACCATGTTCTTTCACAATAGATTGTTTTTTTTTCTCCATGATATCCCTCTTCTTCAAGAATTAACTTGTCATAAAATAGACAATAGAGTGCGGTTTTAAAAGGTTGTGAATTTGCTTTCTGCTTTTATGTGAAGTGATACCATCCTAAGACAATAAGTATAAATAGTTGCATTCTGTTAAGGAACCCATGTATGAAATTGTTATTGGTAGAGATAAACACGACTTAGAAAAGTATGGCACTAAAGGCGCCATCTTTCTTGGGAAACAATATGTTACTATGGGACAAACAACATCTCTCTCCAATAATGTTTACGTTGACATGGTGCGCAGCCACGTTGTGCTTGTTGCGGGCAAACGCGGTAGTGGAAAATCTTATACTCTAGGCGTTGTCGCAGAAGGAATGGCTGACCTTCCTCCTGAAATTAAACAAAACATTACTATCTTACTCCTTGATACCATGGGCGTTTATTGGACCATGAAGTATCCCAACAAAAAAGAACTTCCCGAACTCAAAGAATGGGGGCTTGAACCAAAAGCACTTGATGTGCAAATCTATACCCCTATTCAATTTTACGAAGAATACCAAGAAAAAGGAATTCCCACTGATTTTTCTTTCGCGCTTCAGCCTAATGAACTGACTCCTGAGGATTGGTGCACGACGTTTGATATGAATATTAATGATCCTTATGGTGTTGTTCTGGAACGATGCATCAACACCCTTCGCGATGAGAAAAAAGAAGAAGGATTTAGTATTCAGGATATTATTCTCACCATTGACAAACAAGAAGCATCTTCTGAAATAAAGGAAGCACTCAAAAATAGATTTATCAACACGCTGAGTTGGGGTATTTTTGACAAAAAAGGAACAAAAATAGAAGACCTCGCGCAATCAGGAAAAGTTTGCATTCTTGATGTTTCCTGCTACGCAACAATGCCCAACGGCTGGAAAATTAAATGCCTTGTTGTTGGCCTTATTTGCAAGAAACTCTTTATGCAGCGCATGCTCGTGCGTAAAAATGAAGAGTTTGCGCAGCTGCAGGAATCCATGCGCTACTTTAGCGTTGATGAAGAAGCAAAACAAGATTTTCCTTTAGTGTGGGTTGTTGTTGATGAAGCACACGAATTTTTACCAAGGCAAGGAAAAACGACCGCAACAGATCCATTGATTACTATTTTACGAGAAGGACGACAGCCCGGCATTAGCCTTATTCTTGCAACGCAGCAGCCTGGGAAAATTCATACTGACGTTATGACGCAGAGCGATACTGTGTTGAGTCATCGCATCACCGCAAAAATTGACACAGAAGCACTTGGCGCGCTGATGCAGAGTTACATGCGCGAAGGACTTGATGTGCAACTCGATAAATTACCGCGAACAAAAGGAAGCGCATTGCTCTTTGATGATACGAACGAGAAACTCTACGCAGTCAAAATTCGACCACGCTTTACCTGGCATGGCGGCGAAAGCCCAAGCGCACTGCACGATGTGAAGAGTAAGTTTGTGATTTAGTCAAACAATTCTATTACTTCTTTTGTTGTGAGTATCTTTACTTCATTCTGCTCTTTCAATTTCTTGTCATTTGACCATATAAGACAATTCTTTAGTAATGCGAGAGCAAAAAAATCAACATCTTCTTTGTCAGGACTTATCTTTGCAGCATTTTGAAAATATCTCATATATTCTTCCAATGGAACAAATGTGATGAGTAATTGAAGTTCTTTTTTAATTTCTCGAAATTCCGTATCAGTCATTTTTGCTTTTCTCACAATTTCTTGTTTATATTTCTGAATTTCTTCAAGGGCAAATTCAGGACTGTATAATTCTAAATTTTGAAAGACGAACAAATCTGTTGCTGTCGCATTTTTCCAGAAGAAAGTAAAAAGAATATTACTATCAGCTATAAGCTTCATGAAATCAATCCTTTTTTTACCAATGCTTCAAAGCGACCTTTTTTTGCTTCCCGTGATATCTTCACAGCCCATTCATTCAACTCTTTTTCACCTTGTAATTTTTTGATCATATGTTCCTTCCAAGAAAGCTCTTCAGTCTTTTGAATAATGCACTTTCTAATAAAACCAGACCAGTTTATCTCATCAAATTGTTCCATCTTCCCCTTCACTTCTTTCGGGATTGCTAACGTAATACTTACCATAATTTCACCTTCATGTGAAAAAACGTAAAACTGTTTTAATATTTAAATTTTGTTGTTTCATAAGAGAAGAACAAAAAAATTATTTAGATGAATACGTCATTTCTTCGATACGACCAAAACGCTCTTCGTAAAATTGTATAGAAAAATGGTACAACTTAAACTAATTTAATATTTAATAATCACTTTCAATCATGCTTAATCTTGCTTCCCTGCGGTCCGCTCTGTTCCATATATTTTGAATTTCTTTCGCCATACGATTTCTCACATGGACTGCTTAACTGTTCAAATGATATCTGACAAATTCTTGAGCCTGGCCACAATTTAACAGGGACTTTCGATATATTCGCGATTTCAAGCGTGAGCTGACCTGCGTATCCTGGCTGCACTGATCCTGCTGTCGAATGAATGATAATTCCTAATCTTCCCCACGAACTTCTCCCATCTAGTCTCGCAACGAGATGCCGCGGAATTTTGACATACTCCACTGTGCTTCCCAAAACAAATTCTCCTGGATGAATGATAAAGGGTTCATTCTCCTGCTTTGTGACGAGGTCCATGAGTTCATCGGCAATTCCATGCTTTGGATCAACATGCGTTACTTCCGCATGTTTAAAAACGCGAAAAGTACTTCCTAATCGCAGATCGACAGAACAGCTTCCGACTTGATCATCCTGGATCTCTCGAATAACTATTTCCCCCGCTTTAAGAAATTCTTTAATATCTCTATCACTTAAAATACCCATAAACAAAGGGAATTTTACAGCTATAAAAAGTGATTGTTTTTAAGAATTACTTACCTTTCTGAAGGACAGTTAAATGTATTATTTTCATTATTATAAAAATAGATTAGGGATTCAAAAGCAGTAAGGCGATTCTATATGAGAAAACATTAATTTTCGGAACTTCCAAAATTGAGATTTCCATTTTTCTCATAATAAGTGAATGGCTTTTCGAATGGACAAAGTTCCGATTATTAAAGCCATTCACTATAAACAGTGAAGAGAACTTTGCAAAACTACTTATTTGAGAAAATTCTCTCTACTACCTCTTTCTTCCATTTTCCTTTTATCAACTGCTGCTTAATCTGTTCATTGCTTACTCCTTTATGTTGCTGGCTTACCACATACGCTTTCAGATCATTTTCCGGATTCAAGTATTTTTTCACAAGTTCCTTCTCCCAGCCAACTTTTATCAATTCTTTTCTTAGTTGCTCATTCGTCTTTCCTGTTTTTCTCTGAACAGCGATATACTCTTTTAAGACAGTTTCACGCGGGATATGTTTATCCACGACTGCTTTATCCCACTTGACTTCAAGCAATTCTTTTCGTAGTTCTCCCAACGATTTTCCTTGTTTTTGCTGTTCTGCAATGTATTGTGCAAGATCCTCTTCAGGATTGAGATATTTTTTAACGACTGCCGCATCCCATTTTGCTGCAAGCAACGCTTCTCGTATGTCATTACTCTTGTAGCCTTTCTTCTTCTGCATTTCGACGTATCGTTGGAGTTGTTCTTCTCTATAATCGCGCAATGGTGACGTGAAATAAACACGCGGATATTTGTGCCTTATTTCGTCAGACACTTTTTCTAGAGTGAAGACTCTTGGAATCATTTTTTTGTTTGCATACAGAATCATTGTTGCAAGAGAATAAGATATTTTTCCCTCATGTACAAGCTGATTTGCCTTTGCGACTTCATCCTCTTCAAGATGTATTGGCTTCAAGTTCTGGAACATGTTATATTTCAAATAACTTTGTTCTGGAACATAGACTCGCCAATGGTCTCCTAATTTTTTATCATCAATCATTCTCCTCAGTGCATTTTCATCAACAATTGTTGTTGCACGGAGTAAGAGTAAGATTGGAACGAGGAACAAGAGGAACAATATTTTATACGTTCTAATAACTACTTCTTTTGTTTCTTCAATTATCTTCTGGCGCGTATAATATAATTGTCCTTTCCCTTCTTCTAATACTGTTCCGATAGAGACAGACGCATACGCAGTCAGACTCCGTATTTCTATATCTAAGCTAAAGGTTTCTGTTACATCACCTGATTCTAACTCAATTCGTATAGTCTGTGTTTCGCCTGCCTCTAATGCTTCAATAATTTCTGGCGAAAGATCTTCTATGCTTATACTTTCTGGAAGATTTTTGAGGAGCACCTCAAGATTTTCCGCTACTCCTTCTTCTGGGTTGGTTATTGTAATTTCAAGCACCAAGACGTCTTCATCTTTTATTGTGACTGTATCCACTTGCTCTCCATTTTCGTAGACAGTAACATCGTTTGCGGTAATGCTTGTTATTTCAATACCCCCTTCTTCTGCGAGGATTGCCGCTTCTGCTTCAATCTCTTCCTCCTCATCTTGTTCACCATCTCCTTCACTAGCTGCTTCTGCTGCTGCCTCTGCACCTGTTTCTGCTGCTGTTTCTGCTGGTGCAGTTTCTTCTGCCGCAGGCTCTGCTGTTTCTGTTGCGGTCTCTGCTGCCGCAGGAGCTGCTCCACCACCTCCTGCGCTACTGCCTCCTTCATCTCCACCGTCATCTCCGCCGCCTCCTGAAACAAGTGAAACTGAAACACTTGTACTGTTTAATCCAATATTTCCAGAGGTGTCTGTACAATTTGAGTACACTGTATATGCCCCTGCTGTGCTTAGTGTTATTGATGCTGTTGAGAGATTCGTTGCTGAGGAATATGTCATTGCTCCTTGATTTGTTGTTTCCGAACCTGCAACACCTACAAAGAGATTGCATGATTCTATTCCTATATTATCCGTCACTGTTGCTGTGAATGTGAATGATCCCGCAGTTCCAGAAGTAGGAGTGACTTCACTCACTTGTGGATTTGCGTCATCACTGGTGAAATTTGTTTTCTCGCTTGTGTTGAGATTTCCTGCTGTGTCATTCGCAATGAATGTGATATTGTAAAGACCATGCGCTGTTGTGTTTGCGAAACTGAAATTGTAAATGTTTCCAACCTTTACTAAAGCTACTTGTTCTTTTGTGCTATTATCTGGATATGTAATGTTTGCAAATACTTTCTCGACATTTAAAAAGAGGTCACTGACATTGACACTGATGTTAATTACTGTTCCATTTCTTACCCCTGTTGTGTTTGATACTGGATTTATGTTTGTTATTGCAGGGCCTGTTGAATCTACTGTGAAGTTTGTTTTTTCCGTTGTGTTCAGGTTTCCTGTCTGATCTAACACAGTAATTGTAACATTGTAATGCCCTTCCATTGATGTATTTCCGAAACTGTAATTAAATGTCAACTTCCTTTTCGTGGAGAGGATACTATCGTTAGCTTGCAATGTCAGCGTTTCTTTTGTTGTATTATTTGGATAGGTAATGTTTGCTTGCCCGGATATAACGAAGACATTATCCGAACCGTTGACTGTTATATTAACCACGCTGTTCATTGCAGTGAAATTGTTCGCTAGAGGAGAAATAACTGATGCATTTGGTGGTGTTGTGTCATTAATCTCAACAAGTGTTGTGTTGAACCCAATATTTCCTCCGTTGTCCGTGCAATTTGCATAAATCGTATATGTATCTGGATCTGCAAGAAGCAGTGTTCTGTTTACTATTCCATTACTCAATGAGTATGTCATCACTCCTCTGTTTGTTATCGAACTACCCGTACCAGCAAACAAACTACATGATTGTATTCCTGTTTGATCAACAACAGTTGCACTAAAGTTAATGTTTGTATCTTCATTTGCTGTTGTTGGAGATATTTGCGTGACATTTGGAGGAGTATTATCTTGACTGAGATTGAGGATGAGTTGGTTTGCTAATGGCACTATTCGCAATTGATCAATGAGTAATGTCAGATTTGTTTTTTCATTATTCTTTGCACCGACCAATGTTGTTGGTGATTCATTGACAAGGATGTTACTATTATTTACTATAAACTGTGTAATATTCAGGAATGAAACGATGCCATCGCTTGGGGTTCCCACATTTTGGAGCGTACTTCTATTCAATAGATTTGTGATGTTTATGTTTACATCAACCATTGATGTGTTTGTCGCGTTCACCGCCTGAATATCTATATTCCACATCAGTCGTGAAATGTTTCCATTTTCTGTTCCTGTCGTTGTATTGCAAAAGGTGTTATTCGCAATAAGACCATCCATTATTGGGCTTGTACTAAAACGAGTGTTTTCAACAGACAGCCCATTTACTCTAAACCCACAGACAGTATTATTTGCAATGAGATTCACAAACTCTGGTCTTGTCACAGAGGCAGGCAATCCCGCCACCGCACCAACATTAATGATAATCCCATTTTCCGAACCAAAAGATAAATTATTCCAAAGGACAGTGTTGCTTGATGTATTCTCTACTATAAGCGCGGAACGACCAGACCCTTTGATCGTGTTGTTCAGAAGCGTATGATTTCCTCTATTAATCAGGTGAACACCTATTGTTGAGTTTGCAATAGTATTATTTGTTAGATTAAATCCTTCTGCGTGTATAAGTATCGCTTCGCTTGACGCATTACTGAAGGTGTTATTGAATATGGTAACATTTCTTGATGATGATAAGGATTGTGTCTTGATCATAGTGCTATAATTCTCTGCAAGACAATGCTGGATTCGAACTCTGTTTGAGCCATTCACAATACTGAATAAATCTCCACTACTGTTTCCAATTATAATAGTATTATTACAACTGATGACAGAGTCATTAACATTATTAATTTCTATAAAATGTGATGATGACGATATATTTATCCTAAACGTTCCAGGACAGAATGTGACGTTTATACCTGGATCAAGTCCTATTCCTGATATAATTGGAAGAGTGCATGCTCTATATGTTGAATTAAATAGAACACTGTTTCCGGTGTTATTATTTGGATCCGTGCAATTGACTTGCCAAGTAAATCTGTCTCCACTGAAAAACGTCCTATTAAATGTTACATTCACATCATTATCATTCGCAGCAAGCACTGTTGTTCTTCCTGAGAAGCTTCCTCCAGAGACATTCAGCGCGAGATCACAGGTTCGCGCAAATCCCAGAGTTGGAATATTAAATGTAAAGTTAATTTCATACTGATCGGTATTATTTGCTGTGCTGATGAGCTTTGGCTGAATCGTGTTGTTGTCTGTTGTATTGATGAAGACGTTTTCATAACGAATGAGTGGCCTGCTATGATTGTTTGCAAAGATATTTCTGGTTATGTTAATGTTCGTCGCATTTCTTATGTCAATAGCAAATCCTGCAAAGAAACCTCCTGTAAAATTGTTGCTATCTATTGTGATGAAGCTCGTATTCCCTGCTGATGTTCCTGTAATATTGATCGCAACTCGTGTATTATTTTCAAATGTGTTATTGTAAAGGAGGGTTTGATTTGCACCTGACTCGATCTTTACTCCAAACCGAGCGCCAGCAAAATTACAATTCTTGACTATGACTCCTTTGCTACGCACCGCTATTGCACTCTCTTTAGTATCATCTGCGGGGTCATCTGACTCAATTATTGAACCATTGCAATCTAAGGTAATGTTCGCAACACCAATATCTATCTGTGCCTCAGAACCGGAAATCAGATACTGATCCCTACATAAAATAGTATTATTAATGATAGGAAATTCAGATCCTGTCCCCACTCTCGTGCACCCCGGACCAAATATTCTGACATTATCATACACCGTGACATTCGCGGTTCCCGCAACTGTATTTCCACAAGTGACGTTCCACGCGAATGTACCATTCCCTTGGAAGGACCTATTGTATTCAAATAATTGAAGCGTTGCGTTACTTACCATTGTAAATGGTCCTGTGTTTCCCCCTGCTTCTGATGTAAACTCAATGTTACATATTGTTCCTGGAGTTGGAGTCATGTGAGATCCTGTCCCATTTGTATAATTCGCATAGAAGTATACATTGCTTGTATCGTTGAACAAATTGTTTATTTCCAGACCAGGTATTTTAACATTGCTCGCTGTGTTTGGAACAATATCCCCATCATCAAAGAGTTTAAGCGTTGCATTTGTTCCCAGCCCTGTATTAACTGCTCCTGCTTCTTGTACAGACAACATTATTCCGATGACTATGAAGAAGACAAACACAACTGTTGCAAGAAGGTGATTCATGTTCCGCATTTTATTTTCTGCGCTCATGTTCTCACCTCCTTCTTCTTCGCACGGTTCAGAACTGTCCAGATTGTTCTTTGATCTTTTTTGAGGAGCTTTGCTATACTTGCATTAGAGAGAGAATATGTTTTTTTTAGATACACGACAATACTTTCAAGAACACTTAATTTTTTATCCGCAATACATAAACATGGAATTGTCCATTTTGTTTCTGGAATATCTAGCGAAATCGCATATTTTTTTCTCGCTCGCCTATATGTTGTACTCAACGCAATCTGATTTCGATCAAGTAATTTTTCCATCTGCACAAATTGTAATTGCCGCTTCTCTCGAAGATACACTGTTATCGCTTCAAGACTACTCAGCGGTGTTGCAGCGAATAAAGAAACAGGAATATGCTGACTCTGCTGCTGGCGTTCTTGCTTTTCTTTTTCCTTCAGAAGCTTGAGAATATCTTTTGGCTCTACTTTTTTGAGCAAGGTGAGTACTTCAAGTAGTTGTCGCTCGTCTTTTTTCTTCACACCGCTCATTTTTTGTGCTTCTTTTCTTACATAATAGTTATTACTTTTAAATATTATGTAAAATATACATATTTTTTCTTACATAAGCTTTATTTTTAGTAAATATTATGTAAGATAATTAGAAGAAGATTTTCCAAATAGTAACTGTTAAATAGAACGAAAAAGGTTACAATCAGATGAAACATTCTGTCAGCATTACCGCAACATTGTTACTTATTTTTGTGCTTGCGCAGTTTTATGGATTGTTTGTTGTTTCAGAGTATATCGACATTGAGGAGAGCGCAAAGACGGGCAAGACTGTCCCCCGAGATGAAATGTACGCAAATGGGAAGATAACTCCTGTTTTAGTGGAGAACGAGTCCTTTAGCTGGATCTATCTCGTGCTTCCTGTATTTTTAGGAACACTTGCTATTTTACTTTTGATTAAATTTAAACAAGGGAATCTTTGGAAATTCTGGTTTTTTTTCAGCGTCGTGCTTACTCTTACTTTAGCACTCATTCCTCTTTTCGCAAAAGTATTCAAGAATGTTCCTTTTATTTCAGGACATCTCTATAGTATGACGCTTTTGATTGCGGCGCTCCTTGCATACTTTAAAGTGTTTAGAAATCAGATTTTTATTCATAACCTCACAGAAATTTTTATTTACGGTGGCCTTGCAGCATTGCTCGTTCCTCTCTTTAATGTTCTTGCAATCACTGTTGCGCTTCTCCTTTTTGCATTGTATGACATGTACGCTGTCTGGAAAAGCAAACACATGATCGCAATGGCGAAATTCCAGACAGAACAAAAAGTATTTGCTGGCTTGTATATTCCTTATCATGTTGATACAAAACAAGGAGCTACACCTGTTGCTTCAGAGAAGCAAAAAAGTATGAAGACGCTGAAAAAGATTCCTTCTGAAACAAAAACAATGAGCACCGCGATTCTTGGAGGAGGCGATGTCGCATTCCCTCTTCTTTTCTCTGGCGTTCTTTTGAAAACAACTGGAGGATTTGTCGCTCCAGTTATTACTACTCTCACGACAACATGCGCGCTCGCGCTTCTTTTTTATTACGGAGAAAAAGGAAAGTTTTATCCCGCAATCCCTTTCATTGCAGGCGGATGTTTTGTCGGATATGGAATTGCCTTACTATTATAATCCCATTTACTCGTCAGTGAGAATTTGCTCCAACTGATATGTACACACCGGACAATATTCCCAACTGTTATTTGTTCCATTCATTAAACAACTTTCCGCTGGGCGATAGAGCGCGCTATTATTCATACATCCAACAATACATTCATACTCCAGTCCTGCCCACTTTTCATCACAGGTATCGCCTGGCTTATCAGAAGCGCAGTTCAATGACGTTTCGACATCTGGCGAGTACGGACTCTCTTCATCATACGTTTCATCACCCAGATCGGAAAACGCATGGGTAAATTCATGAATAGCTATTGTATTCCTGTCCATAACATCTTCCCTGCTGAACAATGCAACATTGTCATACGCTTTTCCATAGGAAAACGCGTGCTCCATCATCACCATTATTGTCCCTTCTTCCGCGTATACCTCATTTACTTGCTCATTTATGGCAGCAACATCACACGCACCAGGAAGTGGACAAGACGTATTCTCTATTTCCAAGCGATAGAAACCCAGTTGATCAAAATGTTCGTGCCAGAAATAATGATCTTTAAACAACTCCACCAACGCACAACTGTTTTCTCTGAATGTTTCCATATCATAATACGACGCTGGAACAATGTAGACTGGAAACTCGCCATCTGTCATCTTTTCCGCAGCACAATCAATATTATTACAGCCCATAGACAGAACGGTAGCACCCAGCATCGCCTTTAGTATTCTCGCCATTCTTCTTTGGCAATTCTCCCCCTTTTTATATTTTTCTCTAATTTCACTACTAATTAGTAATATTTATATAGCGTACCCCCTTCTCTCAACCCATGGACAAGATTAGTTTGGAAGCGATTCTTTATGGATTCTTTCCTGATTCATCCATCAGTGAATTTTCCATAGACTGGATACTCAACAGGGCAGAAGCAACAGAAAATACTGTCAGAGAAATGTACGAACTTTTAACGTCTTATGACATTCAACAGGAGGTCATGCTCCGCCATGCCCATCTCCTCGGTGAAGATCCCACTATTGTCAAATCGCGCTATCAGCATTTATGTGTTCTTGGTTTACTTCCAAACACCATAGCGGCACACCCTCAATTACTGGGCATTCATTCTGAGACAGTGCAAAGAAATTATGACTTTCTCAAGAAACTTGGACTGCGCGACGCTTCGCTTGTATCCCAAGCACAAATTCTCGGAAGAGATCCACAGACTATTATGAAGAGCTACAGGACGCTGAAGCGATTTGGATTATCTGACGCAAAAATAATTACCCATCTTCGACTCCTCCTTCGCAATCCAGAAACACTGCAACGAAATTATACATGCCTCAAGCGGATTGGATTAACGCGAAAAAAAATAGCGTCACAGGCACAACTCCTCGGCGCTGACCCTGCCACTCTCGAAAAAAAACATCAGCGGCTTCATATGCTTGGACTCACTGATAAAAAAATAGCATCACAAGCACAACTTCTCGCACGCGATTCGGAAGAAATAGATAAGAACCATTATCATCTTAAAAAACTTGGACTATCCAACAGCAAAATCGCAGCAAACGCGCAATTGCTTGGAATGCACCCAAAAACTGTTGAAAGAAATTATCGAAACCATATCTGTCTTCTGCGATCGGATTATAATGACAGAAATTCTGGAAGAGATATAGTATTTGTTTATGCACAACTTCTCGGCGTTTCTCCTAACACAATGACCGGCAACATCCAATTTCTCTATACAAGAGGTATTGCTTATGATGATGGCATTCTGCTTGGAACAACACCACAAAAGAAACGGGAAAAAATGGCATGGATGCTGCTGGAGCTGTATGATTATAGAACTATTCCAAAAGAACAAAAAAAGGCAGCCATTGAAGCACTCTACCATCATATACAGCAATATCCTTTCCTTCTTGTCGCATCCATTTCATCTCTTGAGAAAAATAAAGAAAAGCTTCGCGTAGGTGTAGCCGCTTTCGAAAGACGCTATTAAATCAATCTTTTCTGCCGCAATTTCACTGCGTAATTTGTTGGATCAAAAGAAAATCCTTCTTTCGCCGCAATTACCTGGACTCCTGTTTGCTTGTAAAGAGCACGGGTGAGTTCCAAAATATCTTCTTTCAGTATGGAAATTCCAAAACCTGTAAGCACCGCGAGCTGCGGCTTTATTTCTTCAAGGAGTTTTTTCACTTCTTCCAAACAAAGACCGTCTTCTTTTTTTTCTTCTGTTAATAAGGAAAGTTCAAAAATCATTATTTCTACATCGTTGAACGCATCTTTTAATTTTGCAGTGTATTTTGTTTTTCCTGTATACCCCAACGAAAAATCTTTTGTGATTATCTTCAGACCAATTGCAGTTGGATCGCTATTTTTTATTTTTACTGTCTGAATTTGAATTCCGTTGCATTCTACTCTTGTTTCTTCCTGCAAAAGAATTGTTTTTTCCACTGCGTCCTGATATTTTTTTTGAACTCTTGGAGGATTTTTTGGATCAACTTCTTCCAACGCGCTCTTTGGGCCAAGCAACAATCCTTTCGCGTCAAATGTTCCCAAGGTCATTGCTTCGATTAACGCAGCCACATCATGCGTGTGGATGAATGTGTTATCTGTCACTATGACTGCTGTTGTTTTTTGGACTTGTATTTTCGCAAGGCTCGCCGCAAGAAACGCTCCTGGGCCTGGATTGATATGGAGCTGCGCGTTCTCTGTTTGCACAATAAAACCACCCGCGATTCTGTCCTGCTTACTGAGGACGAACGCGTCTCCTGCTGTACCTAAGAAAATAATTTGGGCTTGCATGTGTTCTAGGAGGTTTTTAGAAATTATAAAGGTGATTGTGCACAACATTTAAAATACAAGACATCCTTGCTTCTCCTTGGTAGGCTCTACTGGGAGAGTAGCCGACTCCTGTCACCATAAACTGGCTTATGATGGGGTGAAACTGGAGAGCGGATTATACATATTTTGTTGTGCTTGGTCTGTACAATGATGTTCTGTCCTTGAGGATCGGATGCTTCATGAACCGTGTCAGGTCAGGAATGAAGCAGCACTCAGTGACGCACCTGATGCTTCAGGGGGTTCGGAACAGAGAAGGATCAGGAGCACACAACAGAACGTGTATGATACAATCTTCAGGCGCCTACCACTTTTTTTATTCTCTCCAACGACAATATTTTACTGTCGGAACATCAAACGGTGGTTCACTGCTAAAATGATGGATTTGCGGAAACAGAAAATCTCTCTGCTGATATACTGCTGGAAGCATATAATTAAAATCCATAAATCGCACTCTCTCTAACATATGCTGCGTGATAGGATTTATGTTTTCTGGCTTTATGTCTTCCAGATTTCTTTTTCTTCTCACTTCGTCTTGCTTCAAGATAAAATCTGGCGCTCCATCAAAACATCCAATTGATGTGTGACATATGAAATCAAATTCATCATCAAAAATAAATCCCAGATATATAATGGAAAGATCACAGCGAAGAAGCTCTTCTGGCTTTACTGTTCCTGAATATTTTTCTTCACAAAATTCTCTTACTGCTGTTTCTTCTGGTGTTTCATATCTTGCGCTGTCTGGCAAGTAGACTCTTTTGCCCCCTGTCGCACAATAAAATCCTTTGTAGGGATCTTTTACCCGCTCTGTAAGAAATATATTTTCATCTTGTACAGGAATAAGAAAACTTGCAACACGGTTTGCTTGCTCTGCTTGCGCTATTCGCTCCTCAATATTCATCTCTCAAGGTATTTTTTCCAATTTAAATTGCTTCTTGTTTTATTTTTAAAAATAATAAAGAGATGAATTGTGCTGTAGGACTTGCTGAGCGACTCATACATTAAGATAGTGCGTGTTTTTCTGTGATAAGAAAGAGACTATCTCACTAAACTCCAAAAATCCTTCCACTTGTATTCCATCTCTAACGCTTTTGCAACACTTTGATTGGTCAACTGCCCTTTGTAGGTGTTTATTCCTTTCGCAAAATTCTTATCTGCTTTTGCTACTTTGAGAACTCCATTTTTTGCCAATGAAAGAACATACGGAAGCGTTTCTGCTGTCAATCCTATTGTTGAAGTCATCGGATAGGCACCGGGCATATTTGTGACACAATAATGAATCACATCATATTTCATGAAGATTGGCTCTTTATGCGACGTCGGTCTGCTCGTCGCGACACACCCTCCCTGATCAATCGCAACATCCACAATCACTGCTCCTTTTTTCATCAGCTTGACCATTTTTTCTGGAACAACTATTGGCGCTTTTGCGCCGACCGCAAGCACTGCACCGACAAGGACATCTGCTTCTTTTACCCATTTTTCTATTGCCGCTTCTGTTGTAAGCTCACACACCAGATTTTTTGTATTGACCTTATTCTTCTTTGCCCACTTCTGCAACTCAATGAGCTTTGATTTTGAGCGATTGAGCACCACTACTTTTGCCCCTCGCGCTAGCGCAACATGCGCCGCATTCTGGCCTACTGTTCCTGCACCCACAATAACGATTGTTCCTGGAGGAACATTGTAAATTCCATCAAGCAAGATTCCACGTCCTCCTTTGAATTTTGCCAGATACTCAGTTCCTATTTGGACTGCCATTTTTCCTGCAATTGCACTCATTGGCTTGAGAAGTGGAAGTTCTCCCTTTTTGTTTTCCACTGTTTCATACGCGATCGCAGTCATTTTTCTTCGCAATAGCTCTCTTGTAAGATCTTGGTCACCACCAGCAAGATGAAGATAGGTAAAGAGAATTTGATTTTCTTTGAGCAGATGATACTCCATGAGCAACGGCTCTTTTACTTTTACTATGAGTTCTGCACGCCAGACATCATCTGTTGAAACAATCTGTGCGCCTGCTTTTTTGTATTCATAATCATCGAAACCGCTGCCAAGGCCTGCACCTGCTTCAACCCACACTTTATTCTTCTGAGAAACGAGCTTTTTCACTCCTTCAGGCGTACAACCCACTCTGTTTTCACTGTTTTTTATTTCCTTCGGAACACCGATAAACATTATCCTTTTTTAGAAGTGCCTTTCTATATATAGTTTTAGGAGTATTGCGAGGTGGGGACGAAGATTATTCTGGAAAATATTTTACTTTCAAGGTATCTAAGAACATCACTGTTTGATACTCGCCAATGAGTGAAGGAAACGAAAAACGAAGCTCTTCCATTAATGAAAATAGTTGCTGATTAGACTCAACCATGAGTTCAACGTCAAGGTCTGCTGGAAGTCCAATTCCTTCCACAAGATAGACACAGCGCTTACTTCCTTTCAAATATGCTTTTACTTTTTGCAATCCTTCTTTTGAAATGTTATTCAATGTGATAAACAGTTTATAGTACGTGAATCCCAATCTACTATGATCAATAATAGGCCTATATCCCTCTATTATTTTTACCTTTTCCATTCTTCTTATTCTATACGCAATAACTTTTGCTGAAATATGACATATTTTTCCAAGCTTTATCAAGGACATTCTCGCATCGCTAGAGAGATGGGAGAGTATTTTTTTATCGAGAGCATCTACATTTACCCTCTCCTGTGTTTCCCTTATATGAATCTCTTTTGTTTGCATCTTTTCAAGCAAATAACGATGCTGAAGATGAATAACGTCTGTTGCAACCGTCTCTATCTTTCTCTTGATATGTGAACCATACTTACCAATAATTTCTTCATTAAATGATTTGAAGTCTGTTATAGATCTTGCCCATATAACAATAAGAACATCCCACTGCCCATGCATCTCTAACAACCAAAATACTTTCTTGTGATTTTTGAGATACAATAGAAATTCTTCTCTCTTCTCTTTTGTCAAATTCTGAAGCGTGACAAGAAGACGACAATAAAGATAGCCCATTTTTGGAACATTGATTACAGGATAAAATCCTTTGATAATGCCTCTGCTTACGAGTTTAGTTACCTTGTATTCTGCTCCCTGCTTGCTTAAACCAACTTTTCTTCCTAATTGCGCATATGACATTCTTGCGTTAAAATCTAACTCAAAAAGTATCTTCTTGTCTTTTACATCCAATATTTTGTCTGCTTTTCTCTTTAAATCCTTTTTTTTACCCATTTACTAGCCAAAAGGATGTTTTACTTTTTAAATATTTCCTTTTGTTCACAAAATGTGGAGAATGTTTCTTATACACCAGTAGCATCCATGAGTAGTAATGAATATGTACACCATGTGGATAAGGTTTGTCAATTTTGAAGAAAGACGCAAGAAAGAGATTCCTTTCTTACTTGAACAGCTGAAGGACTATGAAAATCCACATATTTTTGACGCAGCACTTGGCTCTGGAGCAACGAGCCTTGGTCTTCGCTTCGCAGGCATTGAACATCTTGTTTCCAACGAAATAGATCCCCATTATAGGCAACTGGCTGAGCAAGAAGCTCTCCGTTACGGAGTTCCACTTAGCACAACAGCACATTCTTGGGAAGAAATTGGTTCTCTCTACCCTTCTTCTTTTGACGCTATTACTTGTTTAGGGAATTCACTCACGTTGTTGTTTGATCGAGAAGAACAGCTTTCCGCACTTCGAAGTTTTAGAGAAGCACTTACGCCAGAAGGGAAACTGATTATTGATGAAAGAAACTATCCAGCACTTTTTCTTTCTGATCATTCTGGAAGAAATTATCGTTGGTCTGGCACTGTTGTGTACTGCGGAAGAGAAGAGATTGACGCGTACCCTGTTTCCATCACTTATGAAGAAATAGTTATGGAGTATAAAGATAGGAGGACTCATGAAAGTGTGAGACTTACTCTTTATCCTTTCAAAACAGGAGAACTCAAAGCATTACTTCATGAAGTAGGGTTTAGCACTATTTCAACATATGATGATTACCAAGAACATTCTTCTCATACTCCTGAATTTTTCACCCACGTTTGCACAATTTCCTAACTTTCCTCTTCTCTTCTTCTGGAAGCTTTTCCACTAATTCATGAATTGTTTTTTTTTGTACAGGATCCACAAATTCTGGTGCAATATCCTGCAATGGCATAAGAACAAACGCACGTTCTGCCGCCCGAGGATGCGGGATTACCAGTGTTTCTGTTTCTACAATTCTGTTTTTGTGATACAAGATATCACAGTCAATACTTCTTGGCCCATTTCTGATTGTGGGAACTCTGCCCAATTTTTTTTCAATATCTTTTAGCGCAACAAGAAGCGCTTCTGGATTTAATGCAGTGCGTATTTCTAGCACTTGATTATAAAATACTGAAGTTTTCCACTGGTGTGGGCGAAGCGACACCAGTGGTACGAAAATTACGCTGGTGGAAAACTTTAGTAGTCCCAGCGACCGACCCGAGCGAAGTGAGCATGCCATCGGTCTATTGACCGATGGTGGTCGGTCGCTGTTGACTAACGGCTGGTTCGCAAACCCGATAGGTTCTGTTTCATATATTGGTGAGCAGACAAGAACTTCTGCAACTTTTTCTATTTCCTCAATAGCATGTTTTAGATTTTCTTCCTTATTCCCAAGATTTGTTCCCAAACCAATAAATATATTACTTTCTTTTTCTGACAACAGTAACACCCACATTTTCCGCGTCTTTCAGCGCTTCTGGCTTCCAACAGGTGCATTTGACTGCTTTGATTTTTTCAAATTCAGAAAGAAGTAGATTGACAAGATCAGCACTTACTTTTTCCACTAAAACATATTCCTTGTTTTCTAGAAATACGTTTACTTTTTTTTGTACAGCACTATAGTTTACTGTTTCTTCAATGTCTTCTGTTGCCACTGCTTTTGTGATGTCAAGGTACAACTGAAGATCGATGAGCACAGGTTGTGGTTGTTTGCGTTCCTCTTCTGTAACGCCTATTTTTATTTGATACTTCAGTCCTTTGAGTGTTATCTTTCCAATCATTATTTTTTTTCTCCATTCTGAATGAGATTTGTGAGCTCTAATGCACGCCTGCACGCTTTGACATCATGCACACGAAAGATGTGCGCACCGTTCATTCTCGCGACAACATTGCTCGCGATTGTTCCTTCTACGCGATCCTCTGGCGTACCGCCAATTGTTTTGTTGATAAACGATTTTCTTGATGTTCCTATGAGCAGCGGTTTTCCAAGCATCTTGAATTCTTTCAGTCGATTCAGGATTTGGAGATTGTGCTCCACTGTTTTTCCGAACCCTATTCCCGGATCACAGATTATTTGTGTTATTCCTTCTTGTTCGCATACGGCAATTTGTTGCTCAAAAAAAGAGATAATGTCATCCACCACATCGTTGTACTGTGGATTTTCCTGCATTGTTTTTGGTGTGCCTTGCATGTGCATCATAATGACTGGAACATTTTTTTCTGCGACTACTTTTCGCATTGCAGGATTTTGCATGCCCGTAATGTCATTGATGATGTGCGCACCATTCTCTAAACATATTTTCGCTACTTCTGGTTTGTAGGTATCAATAGAGATCGGGATCTTTATGGAGTTGTCATTTTTTAATGCCTGAAGCACAGGAAGCAATCTTTTCAGCTCTTCTTCTCCTGAAACAGGGTCGCTTCCTGGCCTGGAACTTTCCGCGCCTAAATCAAGGATGTCTGCACCCTCTGCAATAAGCTGTTTTGCCTGTTCTATCGCTATCTCTGGCTTAAGAAATTTTCCGCCATCTGAAAAAGAGTCTGGCGTGATGTTTATAATCCCCATGATTATTGGCTTTGTGAAGTCAAGCAAAGAATTTTCTATTTTCCACATGCCAGGTTCTGCGTAGAGCTTTTTTTCAAGCAGATTTTTGAGCTGCTCTGCAAGCTCTTTGCAACCAAACGGTTGTTGGTAGAGCTTCATGACTAGCTTTTGACATTGCTTCTCTGTTCCTAACATGAGGACATCTGTTTTCTCTGGCTTGAGCGTCATGACGTCTCTACTCACCACTACTTCTCCCCCAATCGCCATCATTTCCTGCTTGAGAATTATTGCTGCTCTGAGTTGCAGGGCTTCCACTTTTAAGGTAAGAAATATTCCCTTCTTGTTCATGATTTTAATTCCCGCGGGATCGCAGCCAATACTTTCATATTCTTTTTCCAACACTGCGAGAGAATTATAATATCGTAAACGAAGCTTCATCAATTACACCATGATGAAGGAGTCTTTCTTGTTTTATAAACGTTTCATTAGAATATTTCAGTTTTCCACCAGTCTTGAGCGAAGCGATGATTAGTCGTTTGGATACTGCACAGCAGAAAACTGTAATAGTCCCAGCGACCGCCCGGAGCCTGAAGGGCGAGAATGCTATCGGTCTAGTGACTGATGGTGAGCGGTCGCTGTGACAATGCTTTGGTGAAAATCGAAGATTAAAATGTTCTTCTTGCATCCTGAATTGCAAGGACTTGCTTGACATACTGCTCAATGCCACCCTCATCAGAAAGCAACGGCATCATGCCTACACCATCTATACCCGCAACAAGCAACTCCTGTGTCTGCTCCAACGTAAACGCGCCAAGCGCAACAATAGGGACAGTCAAGAGATCCCGCATTTTTTTCATAGAACCTACTGCTCCTTTTACCGTGAGCTGCGGTGCCACTCTTGTATCAACACCGATATAATCCGCACCTTTTTCTTCTGCATACACCGCTTCTCTTAGTGAAGTGAAATTAACGCCAATAAGCTTCTCAGGACCAATTATTTTGCGAACATGATCAATGTTAAATTCCTGTGTTAAGTGAACGCCATCCGCGCTGACTAATGTCGCGATGTCTGGATAGTCTTCAATAATAAAAAGCACATTATTTTTTTTGCATAACGCGGAAAGAATATACGCATTTTCCAACACTTCTCTCTTGCGAAGTTTTTTTTCACTGTAATGAATTACCCGTATTCCCGCACCAATCGCATTGTTCGCATCTGTAATAATCCCGTTCTTAGAATGCATCTCATTGAGAATAAAATACGCGCCAATGTTTTTCATGGAAAAACGAAGATCGCTCATGCTTTTAAGGTTTTTGATTTCAGCTCCTTAAAGAATATATAGAATTTTTGCTATTTGAATAGAAGAATCGGACTTTTCGCAAGACTTATTTCCACAACAGCATTTCTTTGGAAGAGATGCTCCTTTCCCACCGCATCTGGCACAATGATCATCCCATCTGTTTTTGCCGTTATCTTGATCATCTCTTTTTCTTTGAGAATTCCTTTTGTTATTTTTGTTTTCAGCAATGTTCCCACATACGGCTCCCGCACGACAAATTGGAATACTTTTTTTTCTGGCTTCAAAACGTTTCCACCAGCTCCTCTACACCACGCAGTTGAACCTGCCGCAGTGCAGATCAAAACACCGCTACTCTTTTGTTCTTCACTTTTTTTCCCTGTTTGGATGAGATAACGGGAAACGTCGTATGGCTTCTGCTGGCCTATATAGTATTCGTTCAAACATGGCTCTATTTCTATTCCATTTATTTTTGCGATTAAACGCCAGAATTTTTTTGATTTTATTTTTCCTTTCAAAATGCTTTCCACTTTTGCTGCGCATGTTTTTTTTGTTGCGCCTGAAAAAAATCCTTCTGTATTTTGTGGATCCGCGTTAATGCAAAGAAACGGAATGTTGCCTGTTGTGAACTGCGCTGTTTTTAGAAACGTCCCATCCCCTCCCACAATAATGATAAGGTCTCTTCCTTTCACTATTTCGTGATTCACTTCCAGGCGAGAGATGGAGCGATGAAGAATTTTCTTTTTTCTCAGGAGTTCCATCACTGCATCAACAGTCTGCTTCTCTATTGCACTATATCCCATCTTATGAACAACAAGAACGTTCCTGAGTTTCATGGGATTTCTGAAGCAGTTCTATTATATATAGGTTACAGTCACTTTTCACCCATTTTTGGTCTGCCAAGATCAACATTTAAAAAGGGGCTTTGCTTCTTCTCTGTTATGGCTGAATTTTCCTACGATGTTAAAATACCAAAAGAACGTATTGCTGTTCTTATTGGCAAAAAAGGGGAAACCAAAAGTAAAGTAGAAACTGAAATGCATGTTGATTTAAGCATTGATTCACAAGAAGGGGATGTTACTATCCAAGGAAGCGACGCACTTCAACTGTATGTGAGCAGAGACATTATTCGCGCAATCGGTCGTGGCTTTAATCCGGAAATCGCACTCCTTCTCCTTAAATCAGATTACGTGTTTGAGCTCATTGACATTACACGATATGTCAAAGAAAACCATCTTCTCCGTATTAAGGGACGCATTATAGGGAAAGAGGGAAAAGCACGGGTCGTGATTGAAGAGCTTACCCAGACAAACATTTGTGTTTATGGGAAAAGCATCGGCATTATCGGTGAAACAGAAAACGTCAGCATTTGCAAACGCGCAATGGAATCATTGCTTCAAGGAGCGCCGCATGCTGTTGTCTACAAATGGCTTGAAAAACGCAGAAAAGAAATGCGGACGAGAATTTGATTTTCTTTATTTGAAAGATATTGTATAAACATTTCTACATATTCTTTCACTTCTTAAAAAGACCCCATCTCACTTGGGTGAGATGGGTCCCCCTGACATTTAGAGTTTACTGGTGCGTGTTTGTTGCTTGGCGTTGTTTTTTTTATGATGAACAACATTAGGGATATAGAATAAGATAAATCGCACAAACAACTATAAAAAAAGAAAGAAAATTAATTTTTTTTGGATGTGGATAATCCTGTGGTGGAACCGGAACCGCCACGGACTTTTAATCCTGCTTTAAAGCCACCGCTTCCTTTTCGAGTTGCCATTGTTTTTGCATGTGATCCTTCAGTATTTGAACCTTTAGATTTGTTTGTTACTCCCATTTCATACACCTCGTTTTTTATTCTCTCGCACGATCTGTTGCTTTTTTTAATCTTGATCGTAAAAATGAAACTCCTTTTCCTGTATTCCTCGCTTCATTGCGCTCTCGCTGCGTCGCAGCGCGATCTGCACTTATCTCTGCGGGAGCATATTTTTCTCGTCGTGAAGCAGCCATTTTGTTAAAGATAGTAAAAAGAGATTATGCTCTTTTAATGTGTCCTGTCCCAAGTCTTCCTTGTGTTTTCGGGTTTGCTGCTACGCCCGCGTCTCGCTTCGCTTCTTTTGCATCACGGATTGCTTTGATTTTTGCTTCGTTTTTATCTTTTCGCATCGAGTCTTTTCGATCTGATCCAATGTTTACCATGTGTATAACCTCCTTGACTGCTATGATTATGTAGGCATGAGGAAGTGTTTACTCACTTCTTCTTTTTAAGCCTGTGTTTGGTCGCGTGTTTGTTGAAGTTCCTGGACCTGATGGACGTTGCCCTGCTTCTTGTCTTTTATTCCGTGCGTCTAAAATTATTTTATTATTTTTATCTCCTTGGTCTCTTTTACTTGCTCCTGTCATGTTTTCACCTTTTTTATTTTCGGCGCACTATGCCTGTCTTTCGACCATCAACTGTCATTCCCTGCTGCATTTTTCCACGACCTTGTCCTCTTGCTGCCTGATTTGCATCGACCAGTGCAGATCGTGCTTTCGCAGTCCCATACACTCTTTCATTATTTACCGCATCTGCTGCTGTTCTGTTTTTTAATGCCATGTATTTCCACCTCTTTATTTCATGATGAGATCATGATTGTGCTTTTTAGTTACTCATATGAATTTGAGCCATAATCACTGCGTTTTTTTAATCCTGATTTATGATACGTACTTCCGCTTGTTGAACCTTTGCCAAATCCACCAAACGAAGATCTCTTATTTTCATTTTCTTCTTTTTTTTGCTGACGCTTGAGCCGCGACGCTCGCAAACTCTCTTCTGTTGCTTTAGACATGATGCTTTTTTTAGTGTATAAGCTATATAAATGTTTTGTTTTCTTGATTTATTTTCCCTCGGGCGCTGTTACTTTCGTTACCGACCAAGCACAAACACACCGCAAGTTTTTTAAGCACTAAGAACGCAAAAAAAAACATGTTTCCGTTTTTCCGAAAATTACAAACTAACTTTATCTGTCGCTGGCAAGAGTTCTGCACGTTTAAAGTGAACATTCTCATTAATGTGATGAACACCTGCTTAGAAGTGCTTATGTGGTTCTTTCTCGCGAAAATTATTGACCCCTCCACACTTGGCTATGAAGGAATCGGATACATGCCTTTCATCCTTATCGGAAGTGTCGCAATTTATTTCGTCGATGGAGTCGGCGCAAGTTTTACTGATAAATTCCACGAAGACAGCCAGAGCGGTCTTTTCAAACTCGTCTATTTATCGAACATGCACATAGGGGAATATTTTCTTATTAATTTTCTTACCATGCTTCTCTTCGACATATTTACTATCTTTATTCCAATGATTATTGTGTACAGCCTGCTTGTGCAGTTTAGCGCAACAGAAAGCCTGCTGTATTTTGGACTTGAAAACTGGATCACCTTGCTTCTCGCGTTAGGAATTTTTATTGTTGGTAATTTAGGATTTCAACTCATGACAGTCGGCGCAACACTGTTTTTGAAACAAGGAAATCCTGTCAGCTTTTTTATGGAACAGCTTAACAGATTTTTCTCTGGTCAATACTTTCCAACCACATTTCTTCCAAGATTTCTTGTCTTTCTCCCAAAAATATTGCCTAGCGCATACATCATTTTAATCTGGAGAGAAACTCTTTTTCTCAATCATGTTTATTATCAAAAAGAAATCCTTGTTCTCATTTTGAGCGGTCTTATTGTCAACCTCTTGATTTTCCTTGCAGGATTCTATCTCTTTTACTACGGTATTCGCAGAGCGAAGATTGAAGGACGGTGGTTTTAATGGCAAAGCAAGGGAAACGTCCTATTATCACTGTGCGCGATCTTAAAAAAGATTATTACCAATACAAAGTATTTTTTCGAGGGAAGCTGCTTACAAAAGCACTCTCTGGCATCAGCTTTGATGTCCATACAGGAGATTTTGTCGGCCTTATCGGCGTTAATGGCGCGGGAAAAAGCACCCTTATGCGCATCCTCACCACAAACATGGGAAAAACCTCAGGAAAAGTGCAAATTTATGGCAACGACATTGAACGAGATCAGGAGAAAATTAAAGAGGAAATTTCCTGGATGTTCAGTCAAGATTATTCTGGTATTGGCTGGGCGTCTCTTGAAAAGAACATGGCGCTTGCCGCTTCATTTATCGGCATTCCAGACGCTGAAGCAAAACCGCGCATTGACTATCTTTTAAAAAAGTTCAAACTTGAAGACAAACGCACCAACGATGTCTGGCGTCTGAGCACAGGCATGCTCGCAAAATACTCTCTTGCTGTCGCGCTGCTCAAAAATCCAAAAATCCTTTTCCTTGACGAGCCGCTTCTTGGTCTTGACACCTACGCGAAAGATGAAATTCGCTCCATCCTGAAAGAACTCAACGACAAAGGAACGACGATTATTTACACTGATCACCAACTTCAAGAAGTGGAAAAAATCTGCAAGCGGCTTCTTATTATTAATGAAGGAAAACTTCTTTTTGACGGCTCTGTCAAAAAACTCAAGCAAGTGTATAGAGACACCAATGTCCTCGATATTGTTTGCACTGGAAAAAATATCAACAAAGTTCTTTACAATCTGCAGAAACAGCATCTCTTCCTTGATTATACTGTTCTTGAGAGTGAAGGGCAGACCCACAGCATCCGTTTATACACTTCTATTGACTCCAAACAACTTCTTGTCCGCGTTGCGCAAGCACTGCGACAATACAAAATATCTGTTGATCAAATGAACGCAGGACTTCTTGGCTTAGAAGATGTTTATAGAAAATTTTTGAAAGTGGACAGCAATGATCACAAAGCGCAAAAACTTGAATCGTTTAGTAAAGATGGAGAAGATCCGCTTCAAGAGTTTGAAAAATTGCTAGAACATACTAATCCTAAAATTCGTTCTCGCGCATGTCAACTTTTTTGGAAGAAAAATAGAATCACTGTCCAACCCATTCTTTTAGACATGCTTTCTGGCTCAAAGGAAATGCAACAAGAAGCACTTCATGTTATTGGACAAATTAAAGACAAAAGCTTTACGAAACGCGTTCTTGAGATCCTTGATCAACAAGAACTTCTTACAAAAAATTACGCAATTATCGCACTTGCAAAGCTCGGCAATGAAACTGTTCTTGATGATGTTCTTCAACTGCTTCTTCATCATGAAACTATCGGCTTTGTACTCCAGCATCTCCCTGAATTTGACAAAGATTTTCTTGCGCAGCTTCAAGAAAAATTACAGAAAATTTCTGGATACGATAAACATTTTATCAGACATCATTGTCTCGCGCTCAAAAATTCAAAAAAATTGCTTGAATTGCTGCATCTTCTTCATCGCGATTATAAACATTGGAGAAGCGAAAAATTTAGAAAAATATTGAACTAAAATCAAGAACATAAATAATTAATGAGAAAATGTTCTTGATGGAATAGTTGAGAACATGTTATAATGTTAATTATTTGTGTTCTCAACTATGATTAAAATTCTGTCAACTTTTTTTGCATCTTTATGTTTTGTAAAAGGATGCTTTTTTGTAGGATTGGGGTAACATCTAAACCAAATTTCTTCTTGACAAAAATTTGCGTGTAATTGAGGAGTAATTCTTTTGACGAGAAAACGATTGGTTGTGCTTGTATCGCGCGTCTTGTTGCTTCAAGCGTGACCCAAACACCCAGCGGCGCAACATATTCTTTTGGATTGATAAATCGCAACGCAAGAACAGAAGCCTGGCGTCTTCTTTTTTGCAATTGTTCGAGACAGGCAAGACGTACTGTGTAGAAACCTCCTGCTGTTTCATGCGCATATTCTTTTCTTCCTTCATATGGTTCGTAATTCGTGGAGAAGTGCATATTTTCACTGATGATTGTTTCAAACAATTCATATTGCCAAACTTCTGGAAAGGTGAGGAGCAAATAATAATTTCCCAAGTAGCTTCCAAAATACGCAGCATATTGATCTTGCTCATGGTATTTTACTTCTTTAACTATATTGTTGCCTATTGTGGAATGCACTGCGGTAATTCCCCACCTCGTTGGAACGAGCTTTCTCTGCTTTTTTATACCGAGATTTCCTACTGTCAAGAGTTTTGTTAGTGCATGTTCATCATATCCTTTTTTCGTGAGATAAGTCAGCGCATCTGCTGCTTTCAAATCATTGTCTGATACTGCTTTGTCAATATGCACAGGGATCTTTGGATTTTCCGTGAGCTGCGCACGCTTTAGTTTTGTATTTGGGCCATGCGGCGCAGCTTCCTGATTCATGTTCAGTGAGAAAAACGGTTTTTTTTCCAGATTGATTTCCATCTCCACTGGTTTTGCCGCCTGGCTTATTTCTTGCGCCATCCCTAATAATTTTTCATTAAATGAATGAATTGTTGTTTTGAATGAAGAATTGATGAGCTGTGTTCTCAACTTTATGATTTCGGGGATTTGCTTGTTGGTTTTTCCCCAAGCGATTTGTTCATCATGCTCTGTATACTGTTCTGTATTAAGAAAGCCAACATTGATGTTTGGATAGCCAAACCTGCCCACGAAGATGTTGGGGGATTGACCTGCATACTCCTGTTTTGCTGTTTGATTGAAATTTTTTTGATACGCGACTTTTAATTGAATGGGGTCGAATGTTCTTCCTTTTGTTTTTATCCACGATGTGTCCATTGCTTTTAGAAGAAAAAAGGAGAATAAAAAGTGGATGGTTTCAGTTCTTTATTCTTCTTTACTTTCTTGCGCGATATTCTTTTATTTTATCTTCCAGTGCAATAAACTCTCCATCATCCCAATAGCCATACCCTCTAAAATTATTGTGACCACTTACTGCTCCATTAAATGAGGCTCTGTCAGTTCTGTACAGCTTCTCCAATATTTTATCATACGCGTACATCATTGCGTTTGTCCATTGATTCATACTCGTTAATTTTCCCTGCACATCCCTTGCCCATGAATCGTTTTGAAGAATATGCTCAATGCTAAGAGCCTATCCCGAAAGGAATAAATAGTAGCTTTCTCATTGAATAGATATTAGGGAATGGGTCACGTGAGAATGAGAAGAGGTGACCCGATGGGATTAGTTGTTAGAGATGATGGTTGGAGAATTCCGGATGAACTT
>JACRPI010000040.1 GCA_016214075.1 Candidatus Woesearchaeota archaeon | reverse complement strand
TTGAACGTACACATAGTTGGTTCAACCGATTTAGAGGGTTATTGATTCGTTGGTCTAAAAGACCAGATGCTTACATAGGATTATTGCATCTCGCATGTGGAATAATTACATGGAGGTCAATCTAATGGGATAGGCTCTAATTACGCACATATATTTAAAGTTTTCGCTATTTTTACTATTGCATAGTGAAAATTTCTTTTTGTATCCCAAGACAAACAGTATTGATTTCAAGCAACTTTTATAACCTACTCTTTATTTTTTACTAAACCATGACATACGCGATCCTCGATTGTTATACAGACGAGCCAGCAGGATTAGGAGTTCCTCCCTATCTCGGCACCTATCCGCGTTATCTCTACGGCTATCTCAAAAAGAATTTTCCAAATGAAGAAATCTATTATTTCACCATTGACGACTTGAGACTCTGGAAAAAGTGGGGCATGAAAGATCCAAACATCAATTTGCCGAAATCAAAAACAACAAACATCACTGTTTACAATCTCACAAAAAATCATGAGAAAATCGCAGAAATTCTCTCCGATGAAACAACAGAAGTCATTGTCATTCTCGGTGTCCATGTTCCAGGGAAATACCTTTCTGCGATGCCGGGAACACTGAAAGAAGTCACTCCATTAATCGCGGGTTTGCCGTGCAAAAAAATACTCACCGGTCCGGCGATCTTTGGCACACAAATGTTTGGCGGTCAATTCACAGAACACATCGACAACACCGTGTTTGAAACACGGGCGTACAATTTCACCTTCGCGGAAATCGCAGCGTTGAGTGTGGAAGGCGCGGAAATTGTCGGGCAAATTCCATGGTATAAAATGCTGGAAATCGAAACAGGAAAAGGCTGTAATGTCGGCAAATGCAGTTTTTGCACAGAACCGCTGAAAAGCAAAGTGCTGTACAGAAATAATGCGGAAATCATCGCAGAAGTCAAGAAACTTTACGATATTGGCGAACGATTTTTCCGTCTAGGAAAACAAACCTGCTTTTATTCATTGCCTGATCCGATTGGCCTTCTCAAAAGCATACGAGAAGCGTGTCCAGAAATAAAAGTGTTGCACATTGACAACGTGAATCCCATTTTTGTCGCAACACCAAAAGGGGAAGCAATCACAAAAGCAATTGTTGAATATTGCACAGAAGGAAATATCGCGGCGTTTGGGATTGAAAGTTTTGATCCCGCGGTTACCAAAGCAAATCTGCTCAATTGCAGCGCACCAGTCGCGATGAAAGCGATTGAATCGATCAATAAATTCGGAAAAGAGCGTGGGCCAAATGGCATGCCCAGATATTTGCCAGGGATTAACATCATTTTTGGGCTTGCGGATGAAAGCAGAAAAACGCATGAAATCAATATGGAACATTTGAAGAAAGTCATCGAAAATGATTGGTGGCTGCGAAGAATTAACATCCGACAGGCAGCGCTCTTTGAAGGAACAAAATTATTTGAAATCGGAGACAAGTTTCTGCGAAAAAACAAGCAGTGGTATTGGAAATGGCGCAATCAGATTCGTCAGGAAATTGATTTTCCTATGTTGCAGAAGGTTGTTCCAACAGGAACAATAATGAAAGATCTGTACGCGGAAATTTATGATGGCAATACGACGTTTATGCGGCAGTTTGGAACCTATCCGTTGATTGTTGGAGTTAAAGGAAGATATCCGTTGAAGCAGTTTTATTCGGTGAAAATCACCAAGCATCAGTTGAGAAGTTTGACTGGTGAAGTGGTGGAATAAGTCATAAGATTTAAAAGCGGTTTTTCGTTTCTCTCTGATTGAGAAAGCATATGACATCAACGACAAATTATCAAAAAAGAAAAGATCTTGGGGAAGTAACTTCCATGCTTTTTGGAATATTGAAAGTAACGCCTGCAGAAGCGACAAAAGTGCATAGTTTTTTTGCAGACAGCGCTCCGCAATATGTAGTGGGTGATGGGTATACTTGTCTATATAGAGAACCGCTTGTTGTTGAACCATCGCATTATTATCGGAGTGAGAGGATCTATGATGTTTTTTCAACTTCTGTTGCTGGTGAATCTATGGAAATGATTATCAGTGTAACGCAGAGAAAAGCAGAGGGTGTTGAAGAAGGCAGATATCATTATAAAATCAATATTGTCATAAAAGGAGGAACTGTTTCTGAAGAGATAAAAAAAGGGATTGAGGAGCGAGTGAAAACTATTGACACGATGCTCTTCGGGATAGACCAGGCAAAAAGAGCGGAATCCTTCAGCAGATACGCACAGTAAAGTATTTAAATCATCTTCTGATTCAAATTAAAAATTGCCCCAGTAGCTTAATGGTGGAGCACGCGGCTGTTACTAAAGCTTGTCTTTAGAAGAAACCGCGCGGTCACCGGTTCAAACCCGGTCTGGGGCGTTCTTTCTCAATGCAAACGCCTCACAACTTTTTCAACCACAAACTATATAAACTTTAAGTTTACACATATAAACTGTGAGTTGAAATGGATATAACAGAAAAAGAAATGCAGTTTATGCTGTTGCTCTTCAAAAATCCAGAAAAAGAGTATAACGCGCATACAATCGCGAAGGAAATAACCATGAGTGCAATGGGCGCGTTAAAAATAGCAAAGCGGCTGGAAAAAGAGCATATTCTCACGTCAAAGCAGCTTGGAAAAGCAATATTTTACAAGCTCACAGTAAACAACGAATACACACAGCAATATCTCACTTTTCTATTGAAAAGAGAAGCAGAAACAAGCCATCCTTATATCAAGCGATGGATTGCAGACATTAGAAAGATAAAGAGTGCGGATGTTGCTCTTCTTTTTGGTTCTGTTCTGAGAAAACATAAAGGAGCAAATGATATTGATGTTTTGTTTATAACAGACCAAAAACGATTTGAAGCACTAAAAAAAGAGATTGAACATATTAATGCAATGAATCCAAAGAAAATACATCCTGTTTATCAAACAAGAAAAGATTTCACAGAGAATATAGTAAAGAAAGATTCAATAGTGCTTGATGCGCTCAAGGGTATTATTGTGTGTGGGGAAGAAACACTTGTCAAAGTGATGGAAGATGACGCAAGCAGCAAATAAGGTACAATGGTGTCTGACAAAGGCACAAAAAGAATAAATCAACCAAAACCTTTAAATAGAACAATCAGTTCCTATATAAGAACTGGTAGTTCCTATGCTTACTGAGAAAGAAAAGCAAATTTTATTGCATTTATTCAAGGATTTCACAACAAGATATAATGCAAGAAGTATAAGCGCAAAAGTAGATATGACTCCAAGAGGCGCGCTCAAAGCGCTCAAAGCGCTTGAAGAACAACAATTTGTCATTGCTGAACCTTTTGGAAAGGCAATAGAATACAAATTTAACGCAGAATCAGCATTAGCAAAGAAAACAATTGAACTCTTTTTGCTGGAAGAGGCAGAACAAGAACATAAACGCTGGCTCGAAGAATTCAAGAATTTTGAAGAAGCGGAAATACTCTTGTTATTTGGCTCTGCTGCAAGAAAAGCAAAGAGCTATAATGATGTTGATCTTCTTATTGTCGTTACACAAGAAAATTTTCCACTCATTAAGAAACGAATTGAAGACAAAAATAAAATTCTCATTAAAAAAATCCACACTATTTTTCAAGCACCAAATGATTTGCCAGAAAATATAAAAAAGAAAGATCCAGTGGTGCTTGATGCAATACGAACAGGAGTCGTATTGAAAGGATGGACACAATATGTTGAGGTTATTGCGAATGTCACAAACAAGTAAACATCTCGATTGGTGCCTGAATAAAGCGTAACCCTTATAAATAAGATCATCTTACTAGTAAGATTAGAGGTGTTTTATCATGGAAGCTTTAGAAGTAACAAGTCTCAGTTCAAGAGGACAAGTAGTTATACCGCAGCGTTTACGAGATAGGCTTCATCTTCATGAGGGAGAAAAGTTTATTGTCATAGGAGAAGATGACACTATCGTTCTGAAGAAAATGGAAGTCCCATCGTTCAAAGGGTTTGAAGGTTTGTTAAAGAAAACAAGAGCCTTTGCAAAAAGTAAAGGACTCAAAGAAACAGATGTAGGAGAAGCAATACGAGAAGTGCGTCAAAGATGAGAGTTGTTTTAGATACAAACGTCTTTATTTCAGGTATTTTTTGGGAAGGGAACGCTTCCTCAGCGATTATTGAAGCATGGAGAAATAGAAAATTTATTCTCATCTCTTCCCATGCAATACTTGAAGAATTTGTCCGAGTTTTACGCAGTTTTAAGATCCAAATGAATGAGGAAATGATTCAGGAATGGGAAAGAATGATTATTGAAAATGCGGTTATTGTTGAGCCACTTCACAAATTAGAAATAGTCAAAGCTGATCCATCTGACGATAAATTTTTTGAAGCAGCTATTGCAGGAAATGCACAGTACATTGTGAGCCAAGATCGTCATTTGTTACAAGTACGAGAATATCAAAGTATGCAAGTCCTCACTCCTTCTGAATTTTTACAAAAATTAAAAGCTCGTCAGTAAAACAGAAGACAATAAATAGCAGGATACCTTACTATTTTTCAATAAAAGAGTTAACACCTGCTAAGAAATTAAATAAAAAAAGAAAGAAAAGAATAATCAAAAAATATTTTTATTGGGGTGGATTGCCTATTATAACTTCATCAATGCACTCTCCCTCAAAACAAAAGGAAGGTGATTTGCAATTCTCAGGGGTACATCCTGCTGCAGAAGTACCAGTCTTTGCAATTGTTGCAGTATCTACATCCTTAAAAACAGAGACACACTCTCCTGTTGCCGCATTCCACTCTTTTCCTACTGGACAATCGCTTGCCCTCACAAGCTTCTTAGTTCCAACAGCTTCACCACTCAAATCACTATCACTCAACGAAACGCTTCCCGCTCCGCTGTTCAACACCAACACCACAATTCCCACAATCGCGACGATAGCGACAATGGACAATAAATACAAATTCGTTTTTTCTTTTGCCATTATAAAACACCTCTTTTTGAATATGTTTTGTTCTCTTCTCGCTAAATGAATATTTAAGTCTTTTGTTTTGCCACACAGTAAACTTTATATTATAGGAGACCTGCGTAATGCTCATGGCAAAAGCAGAACCAGAAAAAAATGACAAAAACAGTAAGGAATCTGATTCTAAACATCCACTTCATCCAGATAATCTCAAAGCGCATGGCGCGAAAATCGCGCAGCATATTGCGGATAGTTCTGTTGTTGTTGGCGCGGGCATTGTTCGCGGCTCACAGATAGTGGGAAGCGGCGCGGTCGCCGCGGCGAAAAGCACAAAAGCAGGAGTAGAAGCGGGCGTCAGCGGCTTTAAGAAATTTCTCAACGCGACAGCGGAAACACTCCATCTCAAAAAACCAGACTTCCGACCCTTAGACCAGTTAGAAAAAGAAGTTTCACCATATCTTCCAACAGAGCTCGCGAAACGGTGGTATTGGAAAAACGTCAAACTCACGCCAACAGTAGGAAAAGGAAATCTTGTATTAAATTGGACGAGAATTTTCTGCTGGCATGACGATCCGTTCAGAGACGATCTTCTTTATCCAATCGATGATTTTTTCGTGCTTGATAAAGACAGAAAATCAACACTCAATCATTTCCTTGTGAAAGGAGAAGCCTATGGAACACTCACAGGAGACAAAGGCTCTGGAAAAACTGCGTTCATTCATTGGATTGCGTGGGAATTAAACGCGCACCATCCTGAAGTTGTTCCTTGCCTCATAGACTGTTCAGCGAAAAAAGTAAATGATGGAGAGCTCATCAAACAGCTGATGTATCCATTCCTTAATATCTATCAAAAAACAGTGTCGAGGCCATTTGAGGAAATGAGTGCGCAAGAACTTAGCACCTATATAAAAAATAAAGTAGGCGAAAAGCCGTTTGTTCTTCTCGTTGATGAGCCGTATAATATCAACGAAAAAGGGCTTGACGTTCTTCTCACGCTTCAGAAAACAGGAATCCGATTCCAGCTCATCATCGCGGGAGAAAAAGAAGAAATAAAAAAATCTCCGCTCGGCAAAGGGTTAAAAGATGCGCTGAAGTTTGAGTTAGAAGGTTTTGATCTTCCGCAAACCGCGTCATTTCTCAAAAAAAGAATAGAAGCGGTGGGTGGGGAAGGAACATATCCTTTTGACCAGCAAACGCTGAAAATGCTGAGAGATCACGCGAGAGGAAATCCTTTGCACATTCTCGAGTTGGCAAAAGAAAAAGCAATCCAGTTATCTATCGATCATAAAGAGGAAATTGTTGAACAGCAGCAGACAATCCTCAAAGCGCGGGAAGAAGCCGCGCGGAAAAACGCAGAAGAAGAGCGTCAGAAAAGAATCGCTGAAAAAGAGAAACTAAGAGAAATGCGGGAAGCGGATAGGGAGAAACATATGCAGGCGCTTGAACGCCAGCGGTTTGAAGAAGAGAAGAAGCATCTCGAGGAGCTCAGGCAAGAAGATATGCAGCTCGATAAAATTGATGAAGTGATTGGCGCGATTGTGAGTACTCCAGAAAAAGGAACAAAACAAAAAGGAAAAGAAGATACTTCAGAAATGCAGAAGCAGGAAGATCTTGTCAAGTCAGTCGTTGGTCATATTCCTGTGGAAAAAAATGTAGGGCAGGTTCTTGCGGAAGATCCATCGCTCGCGAACGATTTAGAGCAGGTTTTCGCGGAAACAGAGAAAGCGCGTAAAAAAAGCGATGACGATAAAAAAGCGAAGAAGAAAAGATAAACATGGTATTCCCCTCTCTCAAGCAACAGGTTCGATCAGCAATCTCGTTTAGAAAATATTGGAAGACTTTTCTCTTTATGCTCTTGTTTGACGCGTTGTTTCTTGGCTGTCTCTACGCGGCAGCTGCAATATTTGATACAATATTCTCCAATTATGAAGCATCGCTTATTGGAACGTATGTCGGGTATGGATTACTCCTCTTTTATTTTGCTGCGGTCTGTTTTGCGTATTCATTTTTCACCTACGTGAATCTGAGTTTTCTCAATACAATTCAACAAGTGCAAAGCGCGTTTGATTTTTCAAAAAAGAAAGTGCTCAGGTTTTTTGGGTATAATCTTGTGATGGGATTGACACTTTTTATTGTGTTCTTTCTCGTTTGGACATTCCTTTCGATAGCGATGGTGACTCTGCTCAAACAAACAATGGTTCCGATCTTCTTATTGCTCTATGTTTTGTTTTCTTTCCTTTTCCTCCAGCTTTCTCATGTGCTCTTTGTTGCAAAAAAAGAAATAACGCTAATGGAGCTTGTCAAAAATACATTTCACCTGTTTTCATGGAAATGGGTTGGGCAATGGGTGCTCTGGAATGTTTGTGGAGGAATTCTTGTATTTCTTGGCTACATCGCGTTGTTTAGCATTCTTTCAGCAATTGGGCAGAATGTCGCGGATACAGCAACACTGATGCAATTCTACGCGGTGAATATTCTAATTTTCTTCTATCTTGTTTTCGTGACGTATTGTTTTGTCTTTTTCAACAGGTTGTTTTTGTTTGTTGTTATTGGGAAAGAAATCGAAAAGAAGAAACTTTAAATAGGATGTAGAAATCAACAAATGCGGAGGAGATTTCTATGGTAAAAGTAATCGTATACAGTACAAATTCATGCCCCTGGTGCGTGAAAGTAAAAGACTTTTTGAAGGAAAACAAAATTGACTATATCGAGCACAATGTCGCGGAAGACGCGAAAGCGCTCCAGAATATGGAAGAAAAGTCAGGACAGCGGGGTGTTCCAGTGTTGGACATTAACGGCACCATCATCGTTGGCTTTGACAGAGACGCGATTAAAGCAGCGTTGAAATTGAAATAAGTTTTTCTTTTCTTTTTTTCATTGTCTTTTTTCCACAACATTTATATTTCTGGTTAGGATAATAACGCCGAGAGCGGGATTTGAACCCGCAGAAGTGTGACCTTCACGGCTCTCTGAAGCCTGCTCATCACAGGTTTCATCAGACCGTTGCCATAACCAGATTAGGCGATCTCGGCAAAAGAGATAATAATTTCTTAAAACAAACACATTAATTACTTTATCGACGAGTTTTCCGAAAATCTTACGGATGTTCCGAAGGATTTTCGGATAAAGCGAATACGTTTCGGTATTTTTGTTTTTTCGCATGTTTTTTTCGAACATACCGAAAGAAATAATCACATCAAAAACTATTAAAGCCGCAGAAAACCTCCTTTTCTCATGCCAAAGATCAAGCTGCTGGATGACGCCTTAATCAACAAAATAGCGGCAGGAGAAGTGATTGAACGTCCCGCTTCTGTGGTTAAAGAGTTAGTCGAAAATTCGATTGACGCGGGAGCGGCAATAATCACTGTCGAAATAGAGGAAGGCGGAAAATCAAAAATCCGAGTAACAGACAATGGGAGTGGTATGGAAAAAGAAGACGCGCTGTTATGCCTTGAACGCCACGCGACAAGCAAAATCACAGACGCAGATGATTTGTTTAAAATCACCACAATGGGTTTTCGCGGAGAAGCGCTTTCATCAATTGCGGCAGTTGCGGAACTTTCGTTAAAGACAAAAACAAAAGGGGCACAAACTGGCTTCAAAGTTCTTTCCAGTGGGGGAAAGTTTGTGGAGTCGCATGATATTGCGATGCCAGATGGAACAAGTATCGAAGTAACAAACCTTTTCTTCAATGTTCCTGCGCGAAAAAAACACCTCAAGACAATCCAGACAGAATTGCGGCAAGTAGCGGAGCTCATGACAAAGTACGCGCTTGCGTATCCAGAAAAGACAATAAAGCTCATGCACGGGCAGCAGGAAATCATTTTTGCGCCAGCAACAACAAATACGATTGACCGAATTCTCAGTGTCTACGGAAAAAAAGTGACGTACGGCATGCTTCCTGTAGAGTACAGCTACAATGAAATCAAAATCAAAGGCTTCCTGAGTAAGCCCACAATCACAAGAAACGACAAAGAAGTCCAGCATATTTTTGTCAATCATCGTGCGGTAAAAAACAACATTATAAGTAAAGCAGTCTATGACGCGTATCACACGCTGTTGCATCTGGAGAATCACCCGCTGTTCATTCTCAATGTTACTATAAATCCAGGGCTTATTGATGTGAATGTCCATCCGCAAAAAGCAGTGATTCGTGTTGAAAGAGAAAATGAGTTATATCTTGCTGTTTTCAATGCAGTGCGAAATACGTTGGATAACGCGAAGCTTGTTCCGATTATTGCGGAAGAAAAACCAACATTCACCCAGTCGCCCTTAATGGCAAAGCAGTTTACAGTGCAAGAAGAAAAGCAAATGTTTTTTGCGGAAAAAGAAGAGGGCAAAACACAAAAAGGAGAAACTTCTGCTGAAATTTCTGCGCAGGAAATGCTCGATTGTGCATTGCAGAAAGTCGTGGGAACTGAAGCGCAAGATAATGAAGAAAAAAGCAGTGGAGAAGAAAAAGAACAAGACACTTCTAGATCACTCACTACAGAAGCGTCAGCGATTGCAGGAACAGAACGCATTTCGACGCTCAAACTTATTGGAAGAATACATAATGTTTTTTATCTCGCGGAAAACGAGCTAGGGCTAATCATTATTGATCAGCACGCTGCGCATGAGCGTGTACTCTACGAAAAATTCATGGAACAATATTATGGAAAAAACATCAAAACACAAGAGCTTCTTGTTCCAGAAGAAATAGATTTTTCGCCTGCGGAAATGCTGTTGTATCAGGAGAATAAAAAATACATTGAACAATTAGGATTTCATTTGGAAGAATTTGGAAGAAACACGCTGCTGCTTCGCACAGTTCCTTCGATTCTGGGCAGACTTATTGACAAAGAGACAATTCATGAAATCATGGCGCAGATAAATGACAAAGCAATGTTGTTGAATGAAGTGCAGGAAGAGAAAATCATCAGAACAGCGTGCCGTGCTGCTGTAAAGGCAAATGATGTCGTGCATCTACAGGAGATGCAAACGATTCTTCAGCAATTGCAAAAATGCGAGCAGCCGTTTACCTGTCCGCATGGCAGACCAACAATGATTCAGTTTACGATTCCTGAACTCGAGAAGAAATTTAAGAGAGTAGTGTAAAATGAGAAGTTTCCATGGTTTTATATTTCGAGAGATACAGTTGTTTTGGGAGAACTTGAGATTATTTTTTCGTAATCATAAGACATTGTTTGACATTTTATTCTTGACTTTGTACACGCTACAACAAGTATTTCTCTTTCTGTTGATATTGATCTGGCCTGAATACGCGTATATCTTTTCAGGAATATTTGCGCTTGTTGTTATTACAACCATTTCTTTTGAGAAGATTTGTATGGAGAGTAGATATAGTTGGTTAAAAGAAGGAATGGTGGATCACGAGATGGAGAAACAGATAATGATAGCAGAATATCAAAATCTAGAGCAAGATAATAAAGAACTCAGAGAATCTTTGAGGAGAATAAAAAGAAAATAGAAACAAATATATATAGAGAAAAGAGCAAAAAATAAGAAAGGTGTGTAAATTGGACAAAAGAGAGATAGACAAAATAATCAGGGAAAGCGAAAAGAGAAGCAAAGAAAGCAGAGTTCGCTTTGAAGAAGCAATTAAACGTATGACTGAAGTGCAAAGAGAAATGTGGAATGCGATGCGATAATCCTTTTTCTGAACACAATCTTTAAATACCTCCGACTGCATCGGTAAAGACAGGTGGGCAAATGTTATTAGAGGTACTCAAGCAGGATAAATATTTGACAATACTTATCGTGGTGGTTGGTCTCATTTGGTTCTTTGTCTTTCTCCGAAATGTCTGGGTATTGAATAAAAGCACAACTGACTTTCAGCAGCAGTATCATCAGATTATCAACGCAGATGAGTACAAAGTAAAAGGAAAGTTTGAGAATTAGTTTTGTTCTTGTGTATATCTTTTTTTCATAAATAGTGCCATCTGATGTTTCGAGTGATATAGTTGAGGTGCCAATATTTCGAACCTGTATGCACCTCAACTATAGCAGACGCAATAAATTATCGTAACTTGTTTGCGTCTGCGGAATAGTGAACGCACTATCTTTATTACAATAATTTGGTGCGTTCACTATATTCAGCAAAAGTGGTTTCAAATGTTCGAAAATTAACCACTTTTGCTATATAATATTTTTTTATCGATAAAATAAATAATAAAGACATGGGAATTCTCTAGAGCTGCTAAACGATTGTTCATCTTGTAAGGCGATTTATTCCGTAGCAAGGCGAATATTATTTAATAATAAGAGATGCGTTGCTCAGAAGCAAGAGACAATACGCGCTCCAGCAAAGCAAAATGTCAGGGGGACCCAATGCTCCACAAGAGCATGGGGGTGTTGTGGAAGCAAAATAAGAATAATCAATGATTTCACTTGCACGATTGGATAGCGCCCCAAATAGTAAACTATATTAGGAAGCAAGCGAAGAAAAGACAATAATGGTCAAAATAGAAAAACAGGAACAGCCGCGAACACCGTGGCTCTGGATTATCGGAGGTATTATTGTTTTCTCTATTATCAGTTTCTTTGTTTTTATTTTCGCGGTTATTTTTATTGCGAGTGATAGTGAACCAACAACAGGCAATGTTGCGGTTATTCCAATGAAAGGAGTGATCATGATTGACAGCGAAGACCGTTTGTTCTCGACAAATGTCGCCTCTTCAACAGAGATTGTTGCGCTTATCAAAAAAGCGGAAAATGATCCTTCTATCAAAGCAATTGTGTTTGACATCAATTCTCCCGGCGGAGCGCCAGTCGCGTCTGCGGAGATTGCGCGCGCGATTAAAGAATCAAATAAGCCAACTGTTGCGGTGATTCGCGAAGTCGGCGCGTCAGGTGCGTATTGGGCGGCAAGCGCGGCGGATCATATTATTGCGAATGAAGTTTCGATTACAGGAAGTATTGGCGTGCTTGCGTCCTACTTGGAGTATGGCGATTTTTTGACGCGGTATAATGTCAGCTATGCGCGTTTTGTTTCAGGAGATCATAAAGATATGGGATCACCATATAGAGAAATGACAAATGAAGAAAAAGAAATTTATCAGCAAACATTGGACAAGTTGCACGCTGTTTTCATTGGTTCTGTCGCGGAAAATCGCAGGCTTGAATATGGTTATGTGGAAGAACTTGCGACAGGGCAGATTTATATTGGAAGTGAAGCGGTGGATCTTGGATTAATTGATCAGCTTGGTGGAAAGCAGGAAGCGTATGCGTATATTGGAAGCACGCTGAACATCACAGTAGCGCCTGTTCTTTTTGAAGAAGAAAAATCATTTTTTGAAGTGCTTGCGTCTGCGTTGGACAATTCCGCGTTTCATGTTGGTACAGGCATTGGCGCGGTGCTGGTGGAAGATGATAGGGGGATAAAAATATAATTTCAAAATCCTCTGCTGCAAAAGATTTATAATTGCTCTTTTTCCTCCGCAAGAATATGCAAGAAAAAACAGTATCAATTATTCTTCCAACCTATAATGAAAGAGAAAATATTGCGCTTCTTATTCCTAAGATTGAGCTTTTATTTCAAAAAAAACAGCCGTATCAATTAAAAGAGATTATTGTTGTTGATGATTATAGCCCAGATGGGACTGCTGTTTTATGTCAGGAGCTTCATAAAACATACAAAAATATTGTTGTGCTTCAAAAAGAAAAACAAGGCATTGGAGCAGCATTGCGCTGGGGGTATGATCATGCGCGGGGAGAGATCATTTTATCTATGGACTCCGATCTTTCTTTTTCTGTTACAGATATTCCTATTCTTCTGGATAAAATAGGGAAAGGGAATGATCTTGTTCTTGGTTGCCGTCATAGTGTTCAAGGCGCGGGCTATGAAACTAAAAAAGTGAGTACTGCCATTAAAGGAGTGATCAGTGGTTTTGGCAATAAAATTATCCCTCTTATGTTGAATATTCCTATTCATGATTTCTCTGCGAATTTTCGTGCGATTCGCAAAGAAGTGTGGAGTTCTCTTTTAACAACAGAAAAGACAAACCTGCTGCTTTTAGAGATGATTGTTAAAGTACAGAGGAACGGATATAAGATAGCAGAAGTTCCTGTTATTTTTTCTGAAAGAAAGTTTGGAGTCTCTAAACTGAATCTTTCTCTTGAGTCTCTTCGCTTTGCGTATCGCCTGCTGTTTTATTATTGGTAGGATTCTTTGATCTATGATTTTTTACCGCTATTCCTACTCCATAACTGATGTATCCTATAAGCAAAATACAAAAGAACAAAGATTCTATTTTTATGCTGTTATTGAGAAGATACAGCTGACTTTTATTGGAGCATGTTTGTTCTAAAGGAACACCATTATATTCCATTGAATCATTAATGATTTGAATATACAATTCTCCTCGTGCGCATAATGTATTAAATTCTGTTGTGTAGTATTCTTGCATGGTTTCTATGAAGGAGGTACACAGGCTATTGTCTTCAAAGTAAATAAAAATAAATTGATTAGTCTGTTTAGGGTCCCCTTCAATGATAAAGGGCGCAGAAATTCGGCAATAAATAGGGGGGAGACTTGTCGTCTTTAAGAAATTTGCATAGTTATTAACATAGGGACCAAGTATTATGGTTGAGTATTCTCCTGCACGCAGGTCTTTTGCTAATATTTTTCTATTTATTGTTACATTATGAATATATGGTTCAAGAGAGTCAAGAAGTCCAATAGTTATAAAGTTCCCCGCAACAGCCATGTCAGTATCATTTATGGAGTTTTCTTGTTGTTCATAATAATCAGTAAAGTTGCTCTCAGAAACATGTTCATACGGGTTCTCGTTAAACAAAAGATCATACCTATGAAAATAATCTCTTTCTACAAGTATCTTCCCTTCTGTTTCAGGGAGCATAGTAAGCGGCCTCTCAACATCATATTTTATCCTGTCAAGAAACTTTTGGTCATTAATCCCATGATTTTGAAAAATATCACGTACTGTTAATCCTCCAAGAGTGATGTAGACAATGAAGAGAAATGTGAAGATCATGCCTAAAATACAGTATAACGCTTTTTTGTTGTAATCTCTCTTAAACTCTTCAACAAAACAGAAGATGTTCATGCAATAAAATGGCGCAAGGGGAAGAATATACCTATATTGGTCAATAAGTTTATACAATCCAAACTTATTTCCCACAAGAAGAATAAGTACAGGAAAGCTTATACATGCAACGAATGAGAAAAGGTCAAATTTTTTGTAGAAAACAAGACGAAGACCACTCACAATTATGCCAAGATACAAAAGGAGGAATAACCCATTATACCAGTACGTAAAGGTCACTAACTCTTTGATCATTGAAGTATAGGTTTGCACAACGGGATTATAGGTATGAATAATGTAGTTGTAAATCAAAAAGTGATTGAGAAAGAGTATTGCGGAGAGAAATAAAATAAATATTGGCGCAAAGAGGAGCATAATATTCTTTCGCTGTTCTTTCAAAAATAAGAGTATCTCTGTTATGGTTACTTTTTCTTCTTTTCTCCATAGTAAATAAGATGTAATAAAATAAAAAAGGATTGTGGGTGCAGCGACAAGGGGAGTATTATGCGGCTTTGAAAACAGGGCAAAACTAAAAAATATTCCTGACACTAAATATTTCCACGTATTCTCTTTGTAGTAAAGGGTGTAAACTCCAAAAATAAGGAACAGGGTCGCAGAAATAGAAGTAATGTCACTGGTTTTCCCGAATAAAAAAAGAGTTATGAAATAAACAAAAAAAAGACTTTCTTTTCCAGTTTCTTTCTTTTTCATTTGTGTAAGTAAATAGCCTATAGTAAAGAGACTTAGAGCCTATCCCATTAGATTGACCTCCATGTAATTATTCCACATGCGAGATGCAATAATCCTATGTAAGCATCTGGTCTTTTAGACCAACGAATCAATAACCCTCTAAATCGGTTGAACCAACTATGTGTACGTT
>JACRPI010000039.1 GCA_016214075.1 Candidatus Woesearchaeota archaeon | reverse complement strand
TTTGTTAATCCACATCAACAACTCAAAGGGAAAACTCCTGCTGAAGCAGCAGAGATTGATCTCCATTTAGGACAGAACAAGCTTCTTGATCTCATAAGATGGAGAGCAAAAATGCAGATGACGAAGAGATGACAATGTCTGGAGAACAGGCATAGGAGATAACAAAATTTTCATAAACCTCAAGTAGTAACAGAATTCTTGCACAACCTTTAAAAAAGAGCCATGCTTCCACAAAAGAAGAGAAAAGAATCGCTCAGCAGATCAAAAACACGCGCAAGCAAAGACCTGCTACACAATTCATCCTTTTATTAATTAGTGTAAAATAATATCAGAAAATAACAAAAAACAAGCGAACGAAACGAGGCAACAACAATGACACAACAGCAAGTACAACCAATCTATATTCTTCCAGAAGGATCACAGCGAACAACAGGAAAAACCGCGCAGCAGAATAATATCATGGCTGGAAAACTTGTCGCGGAAACCATCCGCACAACACTCGGTCCAAAAGGAATGGACAAAATGTTAGTAGATTCGTTAGGCGACATCATCGTCACCAACGATGGAGTTACGATTCTAAGAGAAATGCAAATTGAACATCCTGCGGCGAAAATGATTGTCGAGATCGCGAAAACACAGGAAACAGAAGTCGGCGATGGAACAACAACAGCAGTGATTATCGCAGGAGAACTCCTCAAAAAAGCAGAAGCGCTTCTCGAAAAAGAAATCCATCCTACAATGATTACAAAAGGGTACAGACTTGCGGCGCAAAAAGCGCAGGAAATACTCCACAATATCGCGGAAACAGTGCAGCCAAATGACAAAGAAGAATTAACAAAGATCGCGACAACTGCGATGACAGGAAAAGGCGCGGAATCCTCTAAAGATCATCTTGCGGCGTTAACAGTCGAAGCGATTGGAGCAGTCGCGGAACAGCAACCAAACAAAATGGTCATTGATTTGAACAATGTAAAAATCCAAAAACGAACAGGCGCTGCAATCGAAGATTCTCGACTCATAAAAGGAATTGTCCTTGACAAAGAACGCGTGCATAACAGCATGCCTAAACTCGTCAAAAGCGCAAAAATCGTGTTAATTGATTGCGCGATTGAAATCAAAAGCACAGAAACTGACGCAAAAATTCAAATTAATGATCCAATGCAAATGCAGGCATTTCTCGACCAAGAAGAACGAATGCTCAAGAAAATGGTGGACAAGATCGCGGAAGTTGGAGCAAATGTTGTTGTTTGCCAGAAAGGCATTGATGACCTTGCGCAGCATTTCCTTGCGAAGAAAGGAATTTTCGCAGTGCGCAGAGTAAAAAAATCTGATATGGACGCGTTGAGCAGAGCAACAGACGCAAAAACTGTTTCCAATATCGAAGACTTAAACGCAACGGATTTAGGCACAGCAGATGTCGAAGAACAGAATGTCGGCAATGAAAACATGACGTTTATTGAAAACTGTAAAAATCCAAAAGCGGTAACCTTATTGATCCGTGGAAGTACAGAGCATGTGATTGATGAAGTCAAGCGCGCGGTAGAAGACGCGCTTGGGGTAGTCGCCGCGACAGTTCGTTCTGGCAAAGTCGTTGCTGGCGCAGGAGCTCCTGAAATAGAGCTTGCGAAAGAATTACGAAAGTTTTCAGAATCATTACGAGGAAGAGAACAGCTTGCAGTATTGGCGTTTGCGGAAGCAATGGAAGTGATTCCACGAACACTCGCGGAAAACGCAGGTCTTGATCCTATTGACGTGATCGCGGAATTAAAAGCAGAGCATGACAAAGGAAGCAAGTGGGCAGGTATTGATGTGTTCTCAGGAAAAGTCATGAATGCTCTTGAAGCGAATGTCATTGAACCATTGCAGGTCAAAACACAGGCAATAAGTTCCGCAGCGGAAGTCGCGATTATGATTTTGCGCATTGATGATGTGATTGCGGCAGGCAAGAGAGCACCTGAAGCGCCACATGATCATGGAATGCCGGAAATGTAATTTTGCTATTTTATTTTTCTCTTATTGTTCTTTTTCAAATACAGCATTTTCCCATATAGTTCTCCACACACAATCGCTCAATTTACTTTACTGTCAGGGGGACCCAATTTACCAAAGTAAAAATAATCCCAACGGAAAAGCCCATGCCTTTAGGCATGGGATAACCATTGGGATTATTAAACATGTGAACTTTCGGCTTCATCCCCGCACTAAAGTGCGGGGCTTTCGCCGAGTTCCCATGTAAATTGGGGTTATTATGAAAAGAAAATGTAAAAGAATAAATGAAAAAGAATAAACAAAAGAAATCAAAGTCCTTTCGGATCCTTATGAGGAACATAAATCCCTGTGTAATCCATATCAATGAGAACTCGCGATATCCTTTCTGCCACTTCATTATTGGATCTATGTCTTGCTGATGAATTATAGAGTACACCATCTTCAAGATCAAGAATAACACTCAGCACTTGAGATCCCCAAGGCATTGGCTCAAGAGCAGCAAGTTCAACAACTTCAAAAGGATCTAAATAATGAAGTGTCTCAAAAAGAGGGAGAAGTATATGTTCTGAAATACCTTTGCAACCACCAACAATTCGCACATGATAAGGTCCAGGACTATTAAATCTCTTGAAATCATGAGCAAGTTTTAGAAGAAAATATGGTTCCATATCATCAGGATGCGGTTTAACTCCCCTATCATTATCCAAATGCGCAATACAGCCAACTTTTGTTCGCGGATCATAGACAGTAAAACCTATACAGACACTAAGACCAAGCGTTTCAAGATAGCGCTTACGTGGAGAATCATCGCCGCGAGAAAAAGAATACATCCGTTGTTCAACAGAGACCAGTTCATCATCCGAAGGAAGAGGACGAAGCATTGTTCTTGGAACCTGAACGCGAGGAGTATAACGTGCAATGTATTCTTGGACTTTATCTGCAAGTTCTGTTGTTACTACTTCCATAAGGTAAAGAGAAGAAGAAATGTTTATAAAAGTTGCTCAGAAAATGAATCAAACCCTAATTTTCACAGTCCCTTTCTTAATCTCTGCTTGACAGCATAAGCGAAATGGTCCTGTTGCGCCCATTGCTTCTTCGCGTTCGTTTGGCGCAGAAAGATTTTCAATTCCTTCCACAATTTCTGTTTGACATGTTCCGCACATCCCATGACGGCAACCAAACATCACACCCAGTTCATCAGCGGCAAGCTGAATAGGAGAACCGTCTGGAACTTCGATTTCTTTAGTTTCTGATTTGAGTATTGCCATGAGAGTATATACATTCATTTTGTTTAAATGTTTTTTCTTCGAACATAATGAAATCCGCCGCCAAACTGCAGTAATTTTCCCTGTGGAGGAATATCATCTTCTTTAATTCTTTCAACGAGAATTTTCACCCGTTTCATGAAATACTCTTGTTCAAGCGGTTTAGTCAAATACTCATCAGCGCCAGCGTCGATCGCTGGCTGCAAATCAGAGAGCTGATGTTTTGCGGTCAAAACCATGATAGGAATATGTTTTGTGACAATGCTACTTTTCAATTCTTTGCAAAAGGCGTAGCCATCAAAGTTCGGCATCATAATATCAAGAATGATGAGATCAACCGATTCGTGAAGAACAGTGCGCGCTTCTACCGCAGATTCAGCTTTAATGACATCATAATCATCTTCGAGCATGGTTTCTAAAAATTCACGAAGAGGATATTGATCATCAATGATAAGAACTTTTTTCTTGGGTGCTGTAGCTGCTTCAGTGGTCATAACAGATGGAAAGCAGAATAAGTATATATGATTTTAGGTGGAAATGGTGAAGAAAGAGGGAAACTTTTAAATATAACATAATATATAATTAGATTTAATAGGTGATTATATGACTGAAACAATACAATATGCAAGAAAAGTTGGTGGTTCATTGATGGTGAGAATTCCTAAAGAAATAGCTGACTTTGAAAATATTCATTCAGGAGAGATGGTACGTGTTGAAATAAAAAAAGTACCTCTAGATTGTTTTGGAATGTTCCCTTCTCTTGGTTCATTCAAGAAAGAAGATAAGATAGATATAAAGTGGAATAAGTTTGAGCACCATGGATAAGCTTGTTGTTGATTCTTCGGCTTGGATTGAATATTTTAAAGGAGGCACAAAGGGGAATACAGTAAAGAAGTATGTTGACACTCATATCCTTTTTACTTCTGGATTTTGTATAGGAGAAATAACAGCAACCTTTTTACGCTATGATATGCCTTTAGATGTTGCATTATCCTTCCTTAAGGTAAAAGGAACAGTAGTTCTCATAGATTTTTCAATTGCGGAAAATGCCGGAAGATTATATCATGAGCTTAGGAAGAAAAATGGAAAGATTTCTTTATCAGATGCAGTTACTCTTGCAATTGCAAAAAAGATTGGAGCGAAAATTCTTACATTTGACAATGATTTCCGTGGAATTCCTGAAGCGATTGTGCTTTAGGGAAAATTTTAAACAATAACACATTAAAACAGAATGCCATTTCTCTCTCTGATGGAAGTACCTGTTCATCCATCAAGAAGAGAAAGCGTCTCTCTGGAGTTCCTTCTTGCGAGAGACATCACGCCTTTACTTTCCCGGTCAAAACCAGATCTTCCTTATGCAAAAGCAACTTCAGAGAATCCACTTGTTGCGCCTTCACCAAGCACGGGAATGCTTATTCCAGAAGAACTTCTTCCTGAAGATATCGACATTGGCATAATGGGTATGACTATTGATCCAAACACAGGACACGTTTGGTGGAGCAATAATCATACAAGCCGCTATATTCATGAGTTGGACTCGCTTTTTCAACAAGTACATGCGCACGAGCCAAGAAAACCTGAATCTGATCCTTTGTTTAAAGCATTCTCTAGAGATGAATATACTTCTGTTTCAGATAATTTCAGGGACATCTTTTTTGTGAGAGAGGGAACGCAGTATACTGGAATGATTCTTGATACAAGCGGGGGGGTTCGCATTATCGAACAACAGGAGCACTTCACCTCTTTGATATGCCTGGCTTTCAATACAAACGAACAATATCCTTACGCACTTCTCCTGAGTATGTTGTTCCTTACAAAGATTTGCTTTTGCTTTGTGATTCAGATTCTTTTAGCAAGAAAGGAACCACAGTAACAATATATGATCCAAAAACAGAAACAGAAATAAAGGGGTTTCATCTGGAAAGAATAGGATCTCTTTTTTGCGCAGATGGAAAACTCCAGGCAATTAGTCAGGAATCATTTGAGTATGGCAACAAAGAAAAAACAAAATATGCTCTGGTCACACTCAATAATGATGGAACTGTTCAAGAGAGAAAACCATTCGGAACAACAAATTTCTCATCCGGAGTGGGATATCTTAATCAACGATTACTGCGCCATCCTTCGGGAATTCTTTTTTTCCAAGGGTATGGAAAAGTGCCTGCTGATGATTATATGGATACCACGCTTGAGGTCTTTAGTCCAAATGGTGAATATGTTTGTTCAACACACATTCCATTTTACATGCAAACTGCCTGTTTTGATGCAGAAGGAAATCTTGCGGCACTTGCAACTGTTTCTGATGAAAAAAGAAGAATGCGCATCCTTGGCGTCAAATATGCAGTTCACTATGATCCTGCGATACTCGAAGCGAAGAAAGCAGAAGAACCACAACCAAAAGCAACTTGGGTTGAAAGAATTAAATCATTGATGAGATAATTATTTTTTCTGATATTGTACTCGAAATAATTTCAGTCAGCATCAAAAATCACCAAGAAATTTATTCAACCATTTCAATTTCAATCTGTAATCCTTCTGGGATTGGAACACGCATAACTAATCGCAATGCTCGTTCATCAACGCCAAGATCGATTAATCGTTTGTGGATACGCATTTCATAACGTTCCCAAGAAGCTTTTCCTTCACCATCAGGACTTTTTCGAGTAGTAACCTTCAAATTTTTTGTTGGCAATGGAATAGGACCGCGCATTTGGACACCGGTCTTATCCGCGATTTCGTGGATGTTTCGGCAAATTTCATTGATCTTATCAATGTCTGTCGATGCCAACTTGATTCGTGCTTTTTGCATGGTTTGTGTTCCCCATTTCTGAATGTGTTATTCAAAATGGATTGTGAGGTTATATAAAAAGGTAATCATTTTGCTCCGACGAGCAAAACAATCATTAAATAAAAATAAAAAAATAATGTAGATAATCTACATTGGTTTTGGTACGAGATCAATGCACATACCTGCCGCGACTGTCGCGCCGCTGTCGCGGATAGCGAATCGTGCAAGTTGTGGAATCTCTTTTTGTTTTTCAATGCACAATGGTTGGATTGGCTTGATTTTAACAATAGCCGCGTCGCCGTTTTTGATAAAGTCTGGTTTTTCTTGTAAGACTTCTCCTGTCGCTGGGTTGAGTTTTTTGACAATCTCAACAACCTGACAAGCAACTTGCGCGGTGTGGATGTGGAATACCGGTGTATATCCTACGGTGATAACAGTTGGGTGATTCAACACAACAATCTGCGCGGTGAATTCGCTTGCGACAGTTGGAAAGCTTTCAGCTGGACCAATAACGTCTCCTCGTGCGATATCTTTCTTAGTGAAACCGCGAACGCTGATTCCTACGTTGTCTCCTGGTTCTGCTGTCTGCTGTTGTTCGTGGTGCATTTCGATTGTTTTAACTTCACCGTGAACAGCTTTTCCTTCTCGTCCTGGAACCGCGACAACTTTCTGGTTGATTTTCATGATACCGCATTCGATTCGTCCTACTGGAACAACGCCGATTCCTGTGATGTTATAAACATCCTGGATTGGCATACGAAGTGGTAAGTTTGTTGGTCGGTCTGGAGCGCTCAAGTTGTTGATTGCTTCAAGGAGTGTTGGTCCTGTGTACCAAGCCATCTTATCGGATTTCTTGACAACGTTTTCTCCATGCAGAGAAGCCATTGGAACAAAAGTAATTTTGTCAACTTTGAAACCAACAGATCGCAATAAATTAGAAACGTCTTCTTTGACTTTTTCGAATTTTGCTTTGTCGTGACCAACAAGATCCATTTTGTTGATACCGATGATCATTTGACCTACGCCAAGTGTTCTCGATAAGAAAACGTGTTCCTTTGTTTGTGCCATAACGCTGTCTGTCGCGCCAACAACGAGAACTGCTGCGTCAGCTTGTGCTGCGCCTGTAATCATGTTTTTGATAAAGTCCTTGTGTCCAGGTGCGTCGATAATGGTAAAGTCATATTTGTCTGTAGTGAACTTTTTGTGAGAAAGGTCAATAGTAACCCCTCGTTCTTGTTCTTCTTTAAGATTGTCCATGACGAAAGCGAATTCGAAACCTGCTTTTCCAAGTTCTTGTGCTTTGTCTTTTAATTTTTTCATTGCTTGTTCGTCAACGTTTCCGGAATCGTACAAAAGTCGTCCAACTGTTGTGGATTTGCCGTGGTCAACGTGGCCGATGAACACGATGTTCATGTGTGTTTTTTTTGCTGCCATTTTCTATTTCCTCCTCGAAGTTTCTGTTTTGAGTATTGATAATTGCGTTATCAAACTAAATCCAACGCAATTATTAATTCCATAAATTCCGTTCGTTGGATAATAATTAACGGAATTTATGATATATTGAGTAGAAGACTACTCTGTAAAGAGTGTATTCATCTCTTCATAAGCTTAAAATTACAGCTTGTTTAAAAAGGTTTCTGAAAAAAAGTGCGCAAAGGAGCCTTATTTATTCACTACTTTTCCAGAGATAGTAAGTATTAAATAGATTAAGTATCTGAAAAATAACAAACGCTGACTCGGACTGTTCGGTTGTCCTGAAAAGGATGTTATCGGAGAGCCCACTGTCAAGTGCACACTATAAATATGGTGACTGGACTATAACTCACCATACGAAACCTACACTTGTCAAGCGAACTCTAGAAGCGAAAAAGATAACCTCTAAAACAAACTCGAATAGGTTAAGAATTGTTTCAGGAATTGTTTGAGGCACTTTTTCACCGAGTCCAGAAAGTCAGCGTTCCTACTCACATGGCAAAGAAAAAAACAAGTAAAAAAAGTGTCAAGAAAAAAGTTGTAAAGAAGATTTCTAAACAAAATAAACATAAAGGCGGCAGAAGTCCAAGCAAGCATGATAAGCGTTCTAAAGTTCTGAAATTGATCAAGCTTGCGAAGATGAAAGCGAGATTAAAAAAGAAAGGGAAGAAAAGATAGGTTTCTGAAAGAAATAAAGTATACATTTTGTAAACGCTTCTTGTGCTGGTTTTAAAAAGGGGAAATACAAAAAGGCATGGATGGAAATAATTTTTGAGATTGAAGAAAAGTTTGGAAGAATCATCTATCTCTCTAAAGAAAGATGGAACCATATATTAGTTGAGCATCCAGAAATAGCAAACAAAATAGAATTGATAAAAGAAGCGCTGCAGAATCCAGTAGCAATAAGAGAAAGTGCATATGATGAACAAGTACGGTGGTACTATACTTATGACAAAAAGAGAACATCTCCTGCAAAGTTCCTTTTTGTGTCAGTAAAGTATTTAAACGGTAAAGGCTTTATAATCACAGTATTTTATACGAGGAAAATCAGAAAATGAAAACAAACATGCACATTCATTATGATAACGAAGGGGATTATTTAGAGATACGAGTAGGAAAACCTAAAGAAGGCTATTTTAATGAAGTTGGAAACGATATGTTTGAGAGAATTGATGAAAAGACAGGAAAAGTGATTGGATTAGCAATCTTTAATTTCAAAAAAAGAACAAAAAAATTCAAAGACATTGATGTGAGTTTACCGTTTAAGGTGGAAATGAAGTCGTGAGTATTCTTATGAAAATAACCATCAAAAGCAGACAAGAAGTATTAAACGAGTTTGCAGAAACATATGAAAAACTACGAAAGGGAGAGAATGTAAAAAAGCGTGAAGAACTTTCTTTTAACAGTATAGAAACGCTTCGTAGTTTTCTCACTGAAAAGCGCATGGAGCTTCTCAAGATTATTAAACACAAAAATCCAAACTCCATTTATGAGCTTGCTCAATTAGCAAAAAGGGATTTGAAAAGTGTGAACACCGATGTCAAAGTACTGTCTAATTTAGGATTGCTTTTTCTTGAAGAAATAAATGAAGGACGCAAAAAAATGAAACCAATAGTGGAATTTGATACGTTGAATGTGGAGATTGTGGTTTAGATTAGGATTAGAATACTAACATCCAATAACTTCAATATCTTTTCTCTGCAAAAATCCTTTATCAAAAGTAATTATTTTCTTTATTCCATACACTTTCATGAATGCAAGACTTGTACAGTCGGTAAAACTCAAAGAATCTGTTGTCTGGAATAATTGCCATGCCTCTTGAAAAATATGCCTATCCGTGAAAATAAGGGAAATCTGAGAATGAAGAATGTACGAACCTGTTTCAGATGCAATTCTTTTTCCTGCTTTTCTTAAACAAACACCAAGTACTTCATCAAAAATATAATCCGAAGAATAAATAATCTCTTGTTTTTCTGAAAAAATGTCCTGCAACATTTTTTTTGCTTTGAGATGGTGAACATCAGACTCATTCACAAAAGAACAAAAAACACTTGCATCAATAAAAACACTCATAGGTTCACTCATCCATAAAGAATTTCATCTATTTGCTCACTTGTTCTTTCAGTCCCTTTCCCCCAACTTGTTGGTTTGAGAGTTAAAAAATCTAATTTTGGCTTTTTCTGTTTTTTTTCTATCCAATGCTTCATTGCAAGCGTGAGCACTTTGCCTACTTGCATTTTTTCCCGAACAGCTTCTGCCCGAAAATCACGAAAAATCTTTTCATCAACATTCTTTATGCTTACTTGCATATTCTCACCAAAGTAGTACAAGTATTACTTGTATTTAAATTTTATGTGGAAACGGCTGCTACACCAACCAACTCCTCATACCCTTCCTGTTCATTTCGTTCTGTAATGATTTTATTCGCTTTCGAGTACCATTGTTTCAGCCGCGGTTTAACTTGATCAATGCCGAACAACAAATCAGCAAGCGTCAGATCCTGCAAATATTTTGTTGCAAAATAGCGTTGCATTGCCTGATCGATTGCGATGTTGACAATCGCGGTAATATCTGCGCCACTGTATCCATCGGTGAGCGCGGCTAATTTTTCAAAAACAACATCAGAAGAAACAGGCTTATCTTTCAACGCGAGAGAAAAGATTTGTTTTCTGCTTTCAAGATCTGGATGCGGAACTAAAACAGTCTGTCCAAATCGTCCTTCTCGTTTTAACGCGAGATCAATACTCCACGGTTCGTTTGTCGCGGCGATAAGTAAGATTTGATCATTTTTTGTTCCTACACCGTTCATTTCAGTAAGCAATTGCGCGACAGCGCTTTTTTGATATTCTCCTGCTGTTGTTCGCTCTCCGCCAAGTAATTCAAATTCGTCAAAGAAAATAATGCTCGGCTGATACTTTCGAGCTTCTGCGAAAAGATTCGCGATATTTTTCTCTGTTTCACCAACGTATTTCCCTTTGAGATCACTGGACTTCACGTGAAAGAATGCGACGTTTGCTTCACCGGCAGCAGCTTCTGCGATGAGACTCTTTCCGCATCCTGGTGGTCCATACAATAAAATGCCGCCGCCAATTTTTTTGCCATAATGCTGATAGATAAAAGGATGTTTCAGCGGACGAATTATTTTGCTGGTGATTGCTTCTTTGAGTTTTTCCAAACCACCAACATCTTTGAAAGAAAGTTTTGGTTTTTTTGCGGCAGAGGATTGCGTTTGTTCAATAATTGGAATCTCCTGCGCTTTCAAATAGAGTTCTGTCGCTTTTTGCACAAAGAGTTTTTCGTTTTTTTTGTCGTTCTTTGATAATTGAAGATACAATTCTGCAGCGTCGAGATAGAGTGCTCGAGATTTTTGTTTATCAGGAATTGTTTTCGCTTGTTGTTCTAATTGTTGTGCTTGTTGTATGTTCATTTTTTCCTCAGTTTTTTATTCTTGTTTTTTGTTTCTTTTTTTCATTCATCAATCGCCACACTCCGCAATGAATCGCCTTACAGTCCACCTACAATTCCAGTATTTTTTTATTATGTTAAAAAAAAAATAATGAATAAATTGTGAAGCAGGTCTTTGCGAGTGCGTGTTAATTCTTAAGCACGTAAGCTATTGATACATCGCCAAATACTGCGGCTGTTGTGCAACTGTCTGCGATCGCGCGTTTCGAATCATCTGCTCCAAAAAGTCTCGCTGCACAGCGACAGCGTTTGGCGCGACAGTATCATCAATCGTCGAGCTTGGTCGCGCGACATCGCGAGGTTGCCGAAGTAATGGAGGAACATCTTGTTCAATTTCTCCATTATTTCTACTATTACTCTCATCAATACTTCTATCATTCCCACGATAATTCTCAAAAGCAGGTCGTGCATTCTTCCTAACACTTTTCTGCGAAACACTTTGCGGAACATACGAGCCAGCGCTTTTGTACGCGCCATTATAGTTCATGTCTGCGGCGTACGCAGCAAGCCCAATTGGATTGGAGAGTGCGCTATATTGCACGGCAGATTGTCCTGCTCCATTATACGCGCCTGTACTCTGTCCGTTATATGCGCCTAATGTTGCGTAACTACTTCCTCCGCCATAGCTCGAACTACCGAAGACTGGATATGAACCTCCTTTTCCCATAGGATAATCATGCGGACAAATACCGCCATCCAAATGACATGCCATTTTTTTTTCGAACTGGAACGCTTCAAAGTTCACACTATGCTATCTTTGTCATAGTAAAAGATACAAAGACAAACAAAGATTTAAAGAAATGGGAGAAAAAGAAACAGAAGATGAGACTATTTTATCATAACATCTAAAGAACAAGAAAAGTAAACCTTCACCCCTTTCTCGTAACAACCATAACAAATTTTATAAATCAATCTCCACTCCAAAGAAGTCTATGCCAGAAGCGCCAAAAGAATACAAAGATCAGAAAATCTACAATGTAGCTCCTGCTCCTGATGTAGATCATTTGCCTAAAGTCAGAGGGTATGATTTTGAAAAGCCATTCAATATCAACGAATTCCTGAAGAGTTACGGCACAACAGGATTTCAGGCAGCGCATCTTGGAAGAGCGATGGACATTATCGAAGAAATGCGCAAAGAAAACGCGACTATTTTTCTCGGCTACACCAGCAACATGGTCACCTCTGGAATCAGAGAAGTCATTAAATTTCTCGTCAAGCACAAGATGGTACACGTCTTGGTCACGACAGCAGGTGGCATTGAAGAAGATATGATCAAGTGCCTCAAACCATTCGCAGTGGGCATTTTCAATGTCAGCGGCAGAAGCATGTATGAAAAAGGTATCAACAGAACAGGAAATATTTTTATTCCAAATGACCGCTACTTGTATTTTGAAAAATTTATCAATCCATTTTTAGACAGACTCTACAAAGAACAGAAAGAAAAAAATGTTACCCACACGACAAGCGATATTTGCAGAGAGCTTGGAAAGGAAATCGCAAGCGAACAAAATCATGAAGACTCTATTTTATATTGGGCAGCGAAAAACAATATTCCTGTATTTTGCCCGGCGATAACAGACGGATCGTTTGGCGACCTTGTCTATTTCATGAAGCAGCGACATCCGGATTTCAAGATTGAAATTTCAGGAGACACAAAAAAGATTGTGGACATTGCGTTGAACGCGGAAAAATCAGGGACAATTATTTTGGGCGCAGGACTTGCGAAGCATTACATCCTCAACGCGAACATTTTCAGAGATGGCGCGGAGTATGCGGTCTACATTAATACAGCGGATGAGTTTGATGGATCAGATTCAGGCGCGATGACAGAAGAAGCGATTACCTGGGGAAAAATTAAAGCAAACGCGCAACATGTCAAAGTACACGGAGATGCAACGATCATTTTCCCATTGTTAGTTGCCGGGACGTTTGGAAAAAAGGAAGAATTAAATAATTAAAAAACAGAATGATGAGAAATGGACCAAGAAGACATTAGTAATGCAGTAGGATGGTTGTTGAAATTTTATCCTATAGTAGCAATAGGAACAGAAATAGCAGTGTATCACCCTCGAGCTCTTGTCCCTTATGGAAAGCATGAAATAGCTGTTTACGAAAAACCTAATGCTGTTGCAAAAAGAAAAGAGAGGATTGAAAAAGCTTTACGATATGGAGTCCGATTTGATTATAAAGGAATGGAAGAGAGAGCTCAAAAACATCATGACCCAGAGGGAATAACAGCAACAATTAAAGATATGTATAAAGATTTAGAAACTGCTGTAGAAGAAGGAGAATATGAAGAAATAGAAGCAGGCGCAGAAGCGATCATTGGAATCGCAAGAAGTGCAATTAAATCAAATCCTCTTCTTAAAGAATCATTACAAGAAGTTATTGGAAAAGTAAAAGAAGGATATAAAATGTATGTGAAAAGGGCAGAAGGCGAAGAAGATGCCAGAAGGAAAGAAGGAGATATCCAAAGAGCTGATCATCTTATAGATTGTATGGGATACGCAGACGATAGAATAAATGAACTAAGAGCCTATCCCATTAGATTGACCTCCATGTAATTATTCCACATGCGAGATGCAATAATCCTATGTAAGCATCTGGTCTTTTAGACCAACGAATCAATAACCCTCTAAATCGGT
>JACRPI010000038.1 GCA_016214075.1 Candidatus Woesearchaeota archaeon | reverse complement strand
TTTTTCCTAACTTATTTTTTCTATAACCTTTTTTAGCAATATCACTGGATTTACAGTTCAAACATTGAATGTCCATAAAAATCACCAAAACAACCTAAGAATTAACTAATATATATAGATGACGCTAAATAGACAATGTCCAAAGAATCACATCTCATATCCTTTTGACGCAGTAAATGGATCGGCGAACTCTGGATTGCCCCGCGTTCGCTTGCTATGCACTGGCGGCTTTCCTTCTTTCTCACACTTTTCGCAAAAGACGGTTTTTTTATCACGATCTATTCTGTGTTGACGACAGACATACCTTCTACAGAAATCACAAAAAATGTCTGTGTGCTCCTTGCACACATAACACCTACCATCAACATGCGTGAGATAACCCATATTAAAAATTTCATCTCCTCACTTGGTTCGGAAGAAATTTTTGAAATAGAGACTATTTACAAAAATCTTTCATGAGCGAAGCGAATGTTAAGCTTTTTATTTCAGTAATTTATCAAGTTGCTGCGTTGGTTTTTTCGGCGCTGCTGCTTGCTGTGCTGCAACATGCTTTGCCTGCGCTTCCAAATCAATGCCTAATTCTTTCAACGCTTTAATGTGCATCTGCATTAATTGCTCGACAATACTCAGGATTTTAACCATTTCTTCGCGCTCTTTTGCTAGCGTTGAAAGTGCTCCTTTATGAAATCCTACTTGTTCATCTCGACTCATTTTTGTCTGCGCCTGCTGTGCAGGTGCTGGTTTTGCTGCTGCCATGATATGGACACCTCTTTTAACCTTTTTATTTTTTATGTTTCTCAATATAGTTGAGTATTTCATCACGCAAATAAACATTAAGAGAAGTTTCCTCTGCTGCTTCTATAAGATTCTCTTTTCTTAGCTGCGTAATCATATTTTTCCTTTGAGTAAATGAATTAATAATAAAAATCTTATTCTCTATTTTATGTCTGTCAGCCATTTGATTAATGCCATTGATAAAGATTATGTAACCAAGCCCCATAGGGAGCGTAAGAAGCAATTTTATTTCTGGAATATTAATAGGAGAAATAAAAATATAATAAAAAGAAGAAACATTCATAAAAACACCTAAAAGTGTCAAGAAAAAATCATACCTTGGATTTTCAAGAAGAGGTAAATCAACTGGACTCATTATTAAGACCCTTGGATTTTTTTAACCATAGCATAGGCAAGTTCTTTCCAAAATATAAATACTACAGAGACTATAACCAGAAAAAAACCAGAATATATTACTATCTGCTTAGAACCATAAATAACCAACCCAAACCCGATTAAACTAAGAAAGACTATCATAAAATCAACAATTGCTTTTCTTGTGACCATAAAACTATCCTATATCTACTTCTATTTAAAACTTACCAAACTTGAAATTGTAAGTCTTTGATATTTACAAAGTCTTTATGATTTCTTGTGATAAGAATTGCGTTGTGGGCGATACAGATGCTTGCGATCATGAGATCTGCCTCTTGTGTTTGTTTTCCTTGTTTTTGTAGTTCTGCATATCTTTGACCGAAAATATCTGCTGCATGTTTTGTAAACTCAAGAATGTTTACTGTTTTCAAAAGAAGTTCAACCATTTCCACTCTCTCCTTTTGTCTCGAACCAAGATACGCTCCTTTAAACAATTCACATAAAACAATAGGAGTTATTGTCACAGAAACTTCCTGCTGCTCGATCTCTTGCATCTTTTGCACTACTTGTTTTTCATTTTTAAAAAAGTCAATAATTATGTTCGTATCAAGACAATAATACATTACCAATGAACCTCACGTAGCTTGAATTTTTTTCTTTCTTTTTGCAATGTTTTCATAATGAACTTTGCTTCTTCATCAGTGCCCGGCCACTTTCCTGCAAGATCCATTATCGAAGGTTTCTTTTCTTTTTCTGTTATTTTTAGAACGACATCTGAAAAAGAATCATCACCTCGTTTCAACGCTTTGAGTGTTGCGTATGCTTTGTTGGATAACGATATTACTTTGACCATTTGTTCACCTGCATACGCATATGCATACGCATGTATATAAAGGTTTTGATAAAAATCCTATCTGCTCGCGATGCTCGCAAAGGATTTTCTGGAGTTTTATGGATATGCAAAATCTTTTTCAGAAAGAATTTTTTGATTTTTGAGCTGTTGTAAAAATTCTTTAGGGGTAGAAATAAGAACTCCAGTTGTCTGCTCAAAATCTTTTGTATTGTGCGTTACTAATTGCAGCTTTTTATTCTTTGCACAGTGATATTGATACAAATCCTCAAAAGGAACATCGCTTTTTTCAAGAAGCGGCATCAGTGCTTCAAATTCAAGAGAAATGATTTGCCAGTTCCCTTGAAACAGCCATTTTATCTTTTCCTTTGCTACATTTTCTGCATTCTTCTCTTCCATATCCTTTTCTCTTTGCAACTTGTAGATGCAATAATTCATCAAGCCAAAAAATGCATTCTCTGAAATACTTGCATGAATTTTCTTTGCATGGACACTCTTTATGATAAGAAGCGAAGAAAGAGGAACCTGCTCTTCAAATAGAATTTTTCGCATGTAATGAAAAAGAATATTCTTATCTAAAAAGACTGAGATCATACAAATATTTCTCCTTCTTCACGCAATTGATGATCTAATCGCTTTTGCTTTACCTCTTCATAATGCGCAAGTTCATTGAAGTGCATTTTTTCCAGAATCAGTTTTCCTGCAGTTTCTTTGACAAGGATTCTATTTCCTACTTCTAAATGCAATGCCTTCCGAAATCTCTTTGGAATTACAATTTGCCCTCGTGGCGCAATCTTGACAACTTCCTGATGAATCATATAGTATGATAATCATACTTTCTATATAAATATTGTTATCTCTATGCTTATTCATTGCAAAGTGACAAATTATATAAATCAAGCTTATCTTCTTGCTTTATGATAGAAAATCCATATGTTTTTGCTGAACCTGCTTATCGGGAGAAATTTCTTCTACATGAGCGAAGTGAGCTTGTTGATAGAATCATGGCAACAGCGCATGCAGGAAGAGATATCATTATCTCTGGAAGACCACACGTTGGAAAAACAAGCATTATGTATGAAGTCCGAAGAAGAGAACAGGAGTATATTACTTTGAAGCTCGTACAGACAGAGAATAGTTTTGGAAAAGACCATCTTAAAAATAGAATTCATCGTTCTTTAGAAGAATATCTCCAAAGGATTTCTGCTGCTGTGGAACTTCCCTCTCCTGAACACGATTTTGAAACATATTTCTCTACCCTCAATCGAACATTGGCTACGAGAGGGCAAACATTGGTTTTTATGCTTGATGAGTGCACAAAATATCTTCGCCACACTTCATATAAGGGTAGTCCTTCAACAGATAAGGATATTGCAGTCTCTGCGCATTTTAAGGATCTCCATGATATTGCGCGAGAAACTACCAACATCAGATGGATGCTTCAGATTCACAAGCCAACTGCGGTATATGACATTCTTGCGCGAGACGCTGCTCCTCTTCTTGCACATTATGTTGAATATGAAATACCATTATTTACACGAGCACAAACCCACCAAGTTATCCAAACGCTTGGAGCACAATGTTTTGATTTTACACAAGATGCATTAGATTTAATTCATGACACAAGTGAGGGCGACCCTTTGTACGCTGTAAAAATGTGTAGTTATATTTTTAAGAGATTCTACCCCTATGAAAAAGCAACAAAAAAACCACTTGTCACGAAAGCTATTGTCAATGAGTTTGAGTGGGAACGTCTTCTCTAAAACTCAAACAAACTTTTCTGTTTTTTTCCTGAAACAACATCTTCAAAATTCTGATTAAAGAAAAGAAGAATGGAATCCGCAATCGGCTTCAACTGCTTGTCCACATAATGCTCGTAATCTATTTTTGACTTCAACTTTTGCAGCGGCTCTGGACCATTTTCTGTGATGTAATACTCGATGATGTTGGATTCTATTTTATCGAGAAGCCGCGCTGCCTTGACATGCGGCGGTGTTGTTTTCGTATAGCCTTCTACCTCTTTACTTAATGATTTTTTGTATATGAGAAGGTCATCATGCTTTCCTCCTCTGACTTCCTCGACAAACTTTTTGATGTACGGAATGACTTCCTGCTTCGCAAATATTTTCTTTAAGAGCGTGATTTGGAATTGTTTCGCGCACTCTGTCCAATCCCTTCTTACTGTTTCTAATCCAACAATATCGAGTTTTTCCTCTTTTCCATCTGTCCGCATCCCCGCATACCGCTTCTTTGCGCCAACTTCTGTGCCACGAATCTTTGGCATGATAAATCGGCTGTATACTTTTTCAAACTGCAACTCTAAATACGATTCTCTGTGGCATTGTTCTTTTACTTTTTTCTTGAAATGGACATTAATACCGCGCGCAATCTTTTCTCCAACTTTACTTGCATCTTCGTAATTATCTTTCTTTGTTTCAATAAAAATTGAATCTGTGTCTCCATAAATGACCTTGTAGCCTGTTTTTTCGACTTCTTCTGCGGATTCCTTTACAATTTCCTGACCCCAGCTTGTGATTGCGCTCGCCATCTCTAAGCTATAAAATCTGCACATTGGACTTGCGAGCACACCATAGAAGGAGTTCATGGTAATCTTGATCGCATAACTTGCCACCGCGTCTTTTTTCTTTTTTGCTTCATCGCGCTGCTCCCAAAGCCGCTGAATTAACAACGGAAGAATTCCCGCTTCATTGCGAAACTTTGCGCCATTTGGCGCAACAATTGTTCCATCTTTTTGAAATGATAATGGGTCGATATTGAATGTTCTGATGATACTGGGATACAGACTTTTGAAGTCGCAAACAATAATATAATCGTAAATTCCTGGCATTGATTCTCGCACAAAACCTCCTTTGATTCTTTCTTCTCCTTCGCTGTACGCGGATCCCTGACAAACATAGCCTCGCTTTCTTGCTTCACGAATATATAATGAGTCCAGCGATGCAATGGATGCGTTGACTCGATCAATCTGCATTCCTGTTAACATCGAACGTTGAATGACCAGATTAATGAGGTCTTTTGCTTCCAGAATTTCCAGCACCAGCTCCGCGTCTTTTTCGTTGTATTTTACTAACGTGAGCGGATCATGCTTGAACAATTCTTCGATCTGCGCTCCTTTTCCCAGCTTGTGCTTATTTTCTGTGTTGTTACTTGAGAAATCTAGCGCTTTCTTTTTTCCAATGATTGTTTTTGCCGCAGTATCTAATTTGTAATCATCGAGTTTGATGAACGAATTTTTGAGAAGAGCTATTCCATCTAAAACTTGTCTGCCCACAATCGTGACACTGGACTCTTTGAAGAACAGTGATTCAATTCTGACTTTTGTTTCTTCTTCCGCGCGGCCAATTTGAAATGGAATTCTGTAGTGCTTGCAGCGGTCTCGTATTACTCTGAAATCAAAGTCAACGACATTCCATCCAGTTATTATGTCGGGGTCAATTTCATTCACTATTTTTTGGAACGCTTCGAGCATATCTTTTTCTGTATGACAGGTTTCTGTATGCTGATATTCTACTTTGTGTTTTGCCACAATGAAATTCTTTCTGATTGTCTTTTCTTCTTTGTACTTTCTTGCCGCGATCGCGATGGAGAAAATTTCTTCTGTGTTCATACTTGTCTCAATGTCAAATGAGAGGACTGTCAGTTTTGGGGAATGGATTGTTGCTTTGGTGATGGTTGGTTCTGTGTAGATTCTGTTGACCAGCTTTGTTGTTTCAAACGCTCCCTCAATCTCGATGTTTCCGAGAAGTTCTTTGTCAATAATTGTTCTGTACACAAAACGAATATCTGCTTCGTAACACTGGATTCCATTGTCTTCAAACTCTTTTCTAAGTTTTGGAACAGTTGGCGGAACATCAACGAGAATTTTGATGACTGGCTGCTCCTGAAAGTCTTTCATGTTGCAGTCTTCTACACTGATGTTGAGCTTTTCTTTTTTGAGGAGCTCTTCTGCTTTTTCTTGATCTGCTTTTTTTATGAAGAAGTAGGGTCGTGTTTCGTTTATCGTGAGGAAGGATTCGCCGTTTTCTAAGCGACCATAAAAATAGAGATATGCCTTATTGTCTTTAATTCTGTAGGTTGGATCGATGATGAATCCTTTCATGGAGTTTGATTTGTTTGTGCTTTTTTATAGTTTCTCTATTGTTCTCATTCTTCTTACTCTATTGATAGAAGGATTGCATTGAATATACTATCCTCTCAATAATAATAATAATAATACCCCAAAGTGCCACTTCTTCTTTTGAAGTGGCACTTTGGGTCCCCACTGCGTTCATGCAGTGGGGCGTTTATTTTCTATTATTGGCGATTTAAAAAAAGACTGTTTTTACTTATAATCAAGAACATAAATAATTAATGAGAAAATGTTCTTGATTGAATAGTTGAGAACATATTATAATATTAATTATTTGTGTTCTCAACCATAATTCACAAATTTTAAATAGAGAGGAAGACGCGCAAATAGTTGAGATGATTACAAAGAAAAAGACACTGCTTTTTTTGACGCTGATAATTCTTTTACTTCTCTTACTATCCTGCAAACAGAAAGAATCTTCTGAAAGCACTCAAAAAACAAAAGAGATTGAAACAGGCGATCTCTTTGATGATGTATTGAGCGGCGCAAATACTGCTGATACTGACGCAACTGAAGAAGAAACTCAAGAAAGTAGCGAAGAAACGACAAGCGATGATCAAGAAACTTCTGACGAAGAGGATTCAGAAATTGATTACGCTGCTCCTGCATGCGATGATTCTATCTGCACATATTACGAAACATTCAGCTCATGCCCTGAAGATTGCAACAAGCTTGAGGACACAACACTTTATGATTATCCTGCTTTCCTTGATGACCCTATTATTGTTGTTGGAGATGACGCGCCTTCCACAGATGTTATTACCGCGACAGTTATCAGCACATACTTGATTACGCACGACATTACTGCGGAAACAAAACTCGCAAGCGAAGTGACTGACTTTACCTCTAACGATCTTATTTTGATTGGCAATCCCTGCGAAAACGCGGCAATCGCGGAGCTCCTTCATTACGACAGCGATAGTTGTAGCGATGTCGTTACTGACATGAATAACGCAGTCATCAAACTGCTTGTTTTTGAGAATAATGAAATTATTATTATTACTGGCTACGATAATGGAGACACCAAAGACGCAAGCAAAATGTTGACCACCGATGGAACATACAACTTGAATGGCGCAGAAGAATGGGTCAATTTGGATAGCGATGGAGACATTAACGTGTATTTCTCGAAGAATTGATACTTACTGGATTATAGGATTTTCAAACACTTTCTTCCCCAATTCTTTCACTGCAAAATCCGCCAATGGCTTGAGATTGACAATATCCTCTTCATTATATTTGACGAGGAGTTCAAGATACCTTTCCTGCCCTGTTGCTTTGTACATATTCCAAAAATACACCGCGTCACTGCCATTGACATCGCGGACTTCTTCCGCACGCTTTATTCCCAACTGCTTTTCGATGCTCTTCAAACCGCCTGTGTATCCTACTTTCGCAAGGACATGACGAAGATCCATATGCGCGATATTAGGGATAGTATTTGGATAATAACGGTTTATGACTGGTAGATCAAAACTTGAACCATTGAATGTAATGATCATTTTGTATTGCCGCAAAAGATCTTTGAGTAGTTGGAGATTGAGGTTTTTTCCTTTAATCATTGTTTTTGTTTCTCTGCCATCATAAATGCCAATCACGGTGATATCCCCATAATACCCACTTGTTTCTATATCTAAAAAACATGCCTGCTCTTTGAAGAAATTATAGAGACGCCAATGCTCTTGTTTTGGGAACAATGTACTCAAGGTTTGTACGTCATCATCAACGACTGCTTTCTTTGCGTGATGAATTTGCTGATCGTAAAATATTTTTCTTGTTTTTCCAATGCCCTGAATGTCCTTGGTCTCTAAAAAATTATCCCATGTGTGAATTTTCTGTTCCCAAATCTTCTTTTCTGACGCATGGCTGACCTTGTTCAAGAAAATGAAACTATTTTTGAGCATAAAATTTTAGTGATGGCAAAATATATAAAGGTATTTCTTCAGTGAGCGGTAGTAAATATTACATATACAAAAAAAAGAGGTGGGGAAGTGATAGAACTCGGACTTTTTGAAAACTTCGGCATTGCACTTCTTCTCGGTCTCATTGTTGGTCTTGAAAGAGAATTTCAGCATCAACAGCAGAAAGTACAGGATTTTGCGGGGATTCGAACATTTACTCTCATTGCGCTCTTTGGCTGGCTTGTCGGTTTTGTCGCGCAACAAATAGGAAGCTTCGAACTTGTTTTGCTCGGCACGGCAGGAATGATTCTCTTTTCCATCGCAGGATATATTGCTGTTGTCTGGAAGGGGAAAGGAATCGGCGCAACAAGCGAAATTTCCACGATTATTGTTTTCTTATCCGGCATCATTATCGCATACAACTACATTCTTATTGCTGTCATTTCAGTCATACTTATGACCACTATCCTTTCCTACAAATACACCCTTCACAAATTCGCACAAAAACTTGCTCTTGATGAAATTCACGCGGGATTGAAGCTGGGCATCATTTCCGCTGTTGTCCTTCCTTTATTGCCGAATAAAGCATACTCTCCATTAGACATTCCTGTTTTACGGGAGATTATTAGCTTGTTTCCTTCTGTCAAAACAATTCTCATCACTACACAAATTTTTAATCCATTTAAGATATGGCTTATGGTGGTGTTTATCTGCGCAATTTCGACCATTGGATACATCCTCATTAAAACACTTGGCGCAAAAAAAGGAATTGGTTTAATAGGAGCAGTCGGCGGCTTAGTCTCTTCTACTGCTGTCACAAGCGCACTTTCTGAAAGCTCCAAAAAAAGCAAGTGGTATTACACATTCGCCTTCGGCGTTATTATTGCGTGGGTAATCATGTTTTTCCGTGTCTTCTTTATTACGCTCATTTTAAACAAAAATGTTTTCATATCCTTGCTCCTTCCTCTTGGGATTATTCTTCTTGCTTCTCTTTGCTGTGGATTTTATCTCTTCTCTCAGCGAACTCCTCCTGGAAAGAAAGCTGAGACCGCTGTTGCTTTCCAAAGCCCATTTGCGTTGCTTCCCGCACTCAAAATAGGAGCGTTTTTTGTTTTCGCACTGTTTATTACAAAACTCTTACAAGCGCTTCTTGGAAGCTCTGGCATTTACTTTGCGAGTTTTTTGGCGGGATTCGCAGACATTGACGCTGTTGTCATTTCCATGGTTACCCTTACGTCTGCTGGCGAGATTACAAGTTCTATCGCGGCGCTGGGTATTGTTTTGGCAGCACTCAGTAATACCATCACCAAAGCAGCAATCGCGTATTTATTTGGCGGCAAACAATTTGCCAAAAAAGTGCTTATTTGCACCGCGATTATCGTTGCAGCAGGAATCCTTGCTGTTCTTGTCCTTTAACATGATAACTCCATTCCAAGAAAAAGTATACGCAATCTTGAAGAATGTCCCTTCCGGATATGTGACGACGTATAAAGAAATTGGAAAAGCTCTTGGAAAAGATGGGAATGTCTATCGCGCAATAGGGCAGGCGTTGAACAAGAATCCATTTGCCCCTGCTGTGCCTTGTCATCGCGTTGTTTGTTCTGATGGTTCTCTTGGCGGATTTGCGCATGGTGGTCGTGCGAAAATTGCACTGTTGAAGAAAGAAGGTGTTGCTGTTGTTGCGGGGAAAATTGTTGATTTTGAGAAGAAGGTGTGGAGATTTTAGTTTTATTCAATCTCAACTTTATTCTTTGCTCTTTCTATAACAATTTTATAATCATGAAATAACTCCATCCCCGCCAATGAAAAATCTGCTTCTGTGGATAAAATAATCACTTCTTTTTCCTTATTAAGAAAGGCAAGTTTTGCTTTATATACATTTGTTACGTTTCCTTCTCCACTTGCCATAAGATAATCAGTTACACCCACTTGTTCTAAGTGTAAATCATCAATAATATTCTGAGGAAGCATGAGCTGTCCTGTAAAACCAGTATCAACAATTACTTCTATCTTCTTTTGTTTTAGCGATAAAACTATTGCAGGTGTTCCAAAAACAAAAAAACCTTTCATCTCTTTGCACCAACAAAATGTGTAGAACGAAAACCTACTCTTTTGAAGATAAATTGCTTTTTAGGATGCTGCTTTATCGCTTCATTATATGCTTCAAGCTCTGATTCTCCAATATAATAATCTCCGCTTTCTCCATCAATCGCAATAATTTTTCCTTTGTATTTTTCTGATAACCTTTGATTTATCTTTTCAAATATTTCATTTGCTTTTTTTAGGATAATGGTGTCCATGATGTAAAAGATAGTATAACAAATATTTAAACTTTTACTCCTTTTTGCTGATTGCTGTTTAGTTCACTTCCTTTCGCATGTACACTTTCTTTCCAATGACATCAAACCCATGACTCTGATAGAGTTTTTTCGCGATGTCATTCTCGTCTCGGACCGCAACATCGAGAAATTTTAGGTTGCGTTTCCTGCATTCTGCTTCTGCGAACGCGAGAAATCTCTTTCCTACTCCCTTATTTCTGTATTCTTCCTTAATGATTAATCGCTCGACATACAAGAATTCTTTTCCATCTCGCTTCTTTTGCATGAGATCCATTTTTCCGATGATTTCATTGTTGTATTCCGCTACCACAATCAGATTTCCCTGCTCTTGGAAATTTCTGAGTGTTCTTGGCGTATCAAGACCCCAGTCTTCTGATTTATGGAGCTGAATGATTGCTGGATATTCTGCTTCTTTTGCTTCGCGGAAGATGATGTTCATGGTCTCACCATTATTTTGTATTTGATTTTTCTTTTTTGATACTGATTTTCTTTTTATTACCATAATACCCCATTGCACTTTTGTGCAATGGGTCCCCCTGACAGTTTTGCTTTGCTCGTGCGTGTTCGTATTCAGCGAGGCGATTTTTTATAAGCATTTTTAGCGACTTCAACCGACTAGTTTGAAATAAAGCCTTCGATTACTCTTTCCTTTATTCTCGCACTTGATTAGTTCAATCTTTCCAATTTCTTTTGTGTTCTTCACGTGCGTGCCACCATCTGCCTGCGTGTCAATATTTCCTATTTTCACCACACGGATTTCATTGACACCCTGCTTTAATCCCATCGCAAGCTTGGAAAGCTCTGGAATCTTTTCCGCTTCAATTCTTGGCATGAACGAGACTTCTATTTCCTGATTTGTCGCGAGCAGCGCATTTGCTTTATTGATGTATTCTTGTATCTTTTCTCTGTCAAATGTTTCCAGACTGAAATCAATTCTTGATTGATCCAAGTTCAGTTGGTTTCCTGTGATGAACGCTCCTGTTTCTTTAATGAACACTGCACTGAGAACGTGGCACGCGGTGTGCATTTTTTGCAGTTGATATCTGCGCTGCCAGTCTATTTTTCCTTGAACTATATCTCCTGGCTGAAGATCTTCATGATCTACCTGATGACTTATTTGTCCGTTGACATTTGCGGTGAAAAGGACAGTGAATACTTTGCTGTCTTTGATTCGTGTTATTATTCCTGTATCATGCGGCTGCCCACCACCTGTTGGATAAAATACTGTTTGATCGAGAACGATGAAAACTGCTTTCTCTGTTTCATCTTTATTGACTTCTATGACTGTCGCTGTGCAGTCTGTCAGATAACTATTCGTGTGATAGAGGAGTTTTGTCATAGATACAGGAGAATAAGGAATAATATAAAAAATATGCGGTCAATTTGTTTCAAATCTCAAATCCATTCTCCTGCAACACTGGAATTATTTTTTCCATTGGAATCGCGTGGAACATCCCATGACTTCCCTCTACTCTCGCGCAATGGCGAAGGTAGAATGAACTGCCAATATTGAAGCCACCTGAACACTTGTAGGCAAGCGTGTTTGGATCCGCGAGATATTTTTCTATTGCTGCATCGTTGATGGGCATATAATCGAAATGTAGTTCATCATAGCCACTCCAGCTCTGTCCTGTTTTCGCGTTAATGACACACCAGCCACTAATTTGCGTATCTCTGCTATTTGACGCTGCTTTAATCATGGTAAACGCTTCTTCTTTTGTTTTTGGTTTTCCATACGATACGCCTTGTCTTAGATTTTGTGAGTCAGAACTGATGATAAGAATGTCTTGTCCTTTATATTTTGTCATAAGTGCATTTGCTTTTGCTTCAGAGAGTTTGACGACTCTTTCTTTTGGATCTTGATAGATCGCTTCTAACGCTTCTTCATCAAGTTCAGGAGGGTCTTTTGTGTACTCGAGATTTAGTTTATCAAATAACATCGTGCGAATCCAAGAATTGCTTGCAAGGATGAGTTTCATGAAAAGTTGGGATGATTTGATTTTTATAAAGATGATTGTCGCATTAAGGCATACGAATAATCCGATAGAAATTCTCAAAAACATCCACATCAGTTACCACTTGATAGAAATGCGCGCCTGCTTTATTACAAAGATCATGCACCTGTTCTGTATGCTCATTGAGTTTGCCTTGATATGTTTGTCTCAGCCGTTTACTGATATATGTTCGAAGCACTGTGTTTGACTCCGCGTCATGCAAATTGACATCTCCTTCAATTTTTAGTTCTACTTCATCTCTGTCTAATACTTGGATGATTTTAATTTCATTTTTAGCGCCCAAGCGCAACAATCCCTTGCGAATCTCTTCCGCGTTAATCAGAAAATCGCTGATGACAATAACTATTGATTTTGAATGGATGAGTTCTTTGTATCGTCGCATGCTATATTCAAATCGTGATTCTCCTTTAACCTGGGATTTCTTTAAACTCTCCACAATCGACGCAATCTGCGACATTCCTTTACTCGGGCGCAAAAAAGTGAGATCCTCCGCAAATGTTGAAAACACAAACTTATCGTTATGTCTCTGCGTGAGATACGCAAACGCCAATCCTAACATTGCGCCGTATTCAAACTTCGTTGTTTTATTTCCAAAATCCATGCTTGTGGAGCGGTCAAGAATAATATGCGTTGTTAACGATCGATCTTCTTCAAACAATTTAATGTAATCTTTATCTGTTCTTGCGTACAATCTCCAATCCAAAAATCTGATGTCATCCCCTTTTGTATACTGACGGTAATCAGTTATGGTGAGTCCACGTCCTTTTGCAATAGAAGGTCTTGTTCCTGCCATTGTTGAGGTGATTCGCTTCTTGACAAGAAGGCTCAGCCTGTTGAGCTGCGGTAAAAAGGAAATGTCAATTGCCATGAGAAATTTTAAGAATTAGTTCTATAAAAATGTATTGCTTAGGGGCGCTGCATTCATTTCTCCAAACACGCCTTAATAAATCCCTGATACATCGGATTTGGATGCAACGGTCTGCTTGTGAACTCTGGATGAAATTGCGAACCCATAAAGAATTTCTGATTTGGCAATTCTAATATTTGCATAATCGGATGATTTGGCGCTTTGCCAGAAAACACAAGCCCATGCTTTTCTAATACAGAGATATACTCTGGATTGACTTCATATCGATGACGAAAGCGTTCTCTGCAAGTATCTTTCTTGCCATAAAGCTCCCACGCTTTTGTGCCTTTTCTGACTTCTACATCGCGCACGCCAAGACGCATGTTGCCGCCAAGACCTTCAATCTGTTTTTGCTCTGGCAAAATATCAATAACCTGATGCGCTGTGTTTGGCGCAACTTCTGTTGTATGCGCATCTTTCAAACCACAAACATTTCTCGCAAACTCAATCACTGCCATCTGAAACCCATAACACAATCCAAGATAAGGAATATTATTTTCCCGCACCCACCTGAGACACATGATTTTTCCTTCGACGCCCCGCTTCCCAAATCCACCAGGAACAACAATGCCCGCAACTCCTTCCAACTCTTTTTCCACTGTTGTTTTTCCTTCTTCAATCGCTGTTGTTTCAATCCACTTGATATCTATATCCACATTATTATGCATTCCCGCATGCTGCAACGCGTGAATGACTGACGCATACGCATCGCGAATCATCGTGTACTTTCCTGTAATGCCAATCGTGATTTTCTTTGGCGTATTTAATTTCGCGAGCATTGTTTTCCATGCTTCTTTGTTTTTTTCCATTGCTTCTTTGCTGACGCGTTTTTCTAGTTTCAGATGTTTTACCACATACTCATCGATTTTCGCGTCACGAAGTAATTGAGGAAGCAGATAAATAGATTTGACATCGTGCATACTGACCACTCTTTCTATTGGAACGTTAGAGTAAATACTTATTTTCTCTCGGACTTTTTCGGTCACTGGATGCTCTGACCTGCAAGCAATAACGTCTGGCTGAATCCCGAGCTCCATGAGTTTTTTTATTCCCAGTTGCGCTGCTTTTGATTTCTGCTCTCCAAGAATTCCCGAATTAATGATGTAGGTTAAGCCGACAAAGCAAATGTTCTCTTTTCCTTCTTCGTAAATCATTTCCCGGATTGCTTCCATATAATGCGAATTTTCCAAATCTCCTACTGTGCCTCCCACTTCAACGAAAATAATATCCGCGTTTTTCGTGACCGCAAGCGTTCTTAATCTGCGTTTTATTTCCGCAGTCACATGCGGAATAATTTGAACATCCCTTCCCAGATATTCTCCTTTTCGTTCTTTTTCAAGCACTGTGGTGTAGATTTGACCTGTTGTCATGAAATTATCTTTGCTGAGACTCTTATTGAGAAATCGTTCATAGGTTCCCAAATCCATGTCTGTTTCTGTGCCATCTTCCAATACAAAGACTTCGCCATGACGGAAGGGATTTAGTGTTCCTGAATCGAGATTCAAGTACCCTTCCATTTTTATTGGCTCTATTCTGAATCCTTTATCCTGCATTAATTTTGCAAGGCTGCTCGAGAAAATTCCTTTTCCTAACCCAGACATGACTGTTCCAAAGACAAAAACATATTTTGTTTTTCCTTTTTCATACCCTTTGACAATAGGTGTATAGAATTCGTGTTCGTCAGAGACTGCCGCAACTTCCTGAAGGAGCTCTTCTGTGGATTTTTGGTGTTGCTGCATTATGGAGGTATTGCATGAAGAGTTTAAATAATTTGTTGTAGGATTATGTCATGAAGAAAATAATAATGGTAAGGATTGTTATAATTCCTAAAAGAATCGCTGTTCTTCTTTCCGCAAGAATAATTCCCACACTTTCTACAAATACTGCAAGCAAAGAGACTAATTGCGTATCTATCATTTTCCAATCAACCTCGTGAGACTTAATAATGTAACACCACCAGCAAGGACAAAACCACCCAATATTGAAGTCACTTCATCCTTTGTATAACGAATCAAACCCGCACCAAGCAAAAGAAGAGCAAACCCAATAACATCTAAGCTCAGAATGAGCGTGTTTATTCTTCCTTGCCTTTCATTCATTATTTTCATCTTTCCACTCATTACTTCCATAATACAACGCTTCTATATAAATTTTTTTTAATTTACTCTTATCCATTGAAATACCAGACAATTCCTTCCAACACTTTCGCGCCGTCAAAAAATCCTAACGGAATCATGTTGAAGATGAATAAAAATCCATTGATGTATCGTGTTGCAGCAAGAATCTGCATTGTTCTTGTTGATATTGCGATTGGCTTAAATTTCAGAATAAACCAGCAGGTGAACCATAACACAAAATTCAGAAATGGACCCGCGAACGCAATTGTCGCAGACTGAATTGGTGTTGCCGCTCCACTAAAACTCACATAGCCAGGCACAAAAAAAATAAAGCCTGTGTTCAGGAGTTTCATGATGACTCCAAAACTCAGCCAGAAATACGCCGCATGAAATGTTGCCTGAAGTCCATACGAAATCGCGACCAATTTGTGCGCAAGCTCGTGAAAAATAACCGCTGGCGCTGTAATGAGACAGGCAAGCCAAAAAGTACTCCAATTGAAGCTACTGACTTTTTTTCCTAACGCATTTTGGTAATACGCCACTGGATCTTCGACGTAGGATTTGACTGTGTGACGGATATTTTGCAATCCAAAGCTATCCATAAAAATAAACCCTACTCCGATGGTCATCATGATGACATCAAAGAGTTCTTTCAACGTGAAAAGCATAGAAGAGTGTTTTGGAAGGGGGTATTTATAGTTTGTTACCTTCGTTCATATTTTTCTGAAAATGTTAATTGATATTGTGTTGTGAGAAGTTGACCTAACACATCAACGAGTGCGTCTGGATTTGTTGTTTGCGTTCTGAGATACGCAGTGCTATATTGCGCAAGTCCTTCCACTGTTTCAACGCCAAGCTTTGTGACAAGTCGCATTGCCCGCAATCCAATGTCATCGTTTTCGATCTGTCTTACCAGTTGAAATATAGGTGTTGTCATATCCTAAAGAAAGTGGGGTTGTTTTATATAGGTTATTGTAAAATTGAGGGGTTTCTAGCCCATAAAACATATAAATCAAACAGCGTTTTTTCCCATTAATAAGGAATCACATTCTTCTGTGCTCTTTCTTATGGAGATACAATGGTAGGGACATATTACGAAGGATCTGGAGCAACATTAGATGCTGCATTACGCTGTTTTAAAGGAGAACAACCAATAGAGCGCTTTGACGCACCGCAATTCTTAGTAGAAATATTTAGAACAGGCAACGATGGCGAACGTGTTGCTAGCGTTACGAGCGGACGATCTTATGATCATGTCTTAGGACTTGCACAGCATATTGCAGACCTAAACACACGAGGAGCGTATACTTGTGGTCTTTCAGGATATCGCACGAGAGTCACTGTTCGTGGCTATTATCAGTAGGAGGAAAAAATGGCAATAAAAGAAGGAAGCAAAGTCACCTTACACTATACAGGAACACTTGACGATGGCAGTGTTTTTGACAGTAGCGAAGGACGAGATCCGCTCACCTTTACTGTTGGACAACATCAAGTTATCTGCGGTTTTGAAGAAGGCGTTGAAGGATTGAATACTGGCGATGAAAAGAAGATTGACATCACTCCAGAACACGGCTACGGACCAAAGCATGAACAGATGGTACAGAAAGTTCCAAAGGAATTGTTCAAAGACTTTTCTCCTGAAAAAGGACAGCAGATTGGTCTCATGAGCAAAGAAGGACAGCAAATGATGGCAACTGTTATTGACGCTGATGACAAGATGGTTACTTTAGATCTAAATCATCCGCTTGCTGGAAAGAACTTGCACTTTCAGGTCAAGATTGTTAGTGTGGAGTAGATTTTTTTTTATTATTTTCGCTTCTTTTATTTTCTTTCTTCTATACATGTCTTGATTATACTTTTAATTAAAGAATACCCCATTGCTGCGGCAATGGGTCCCCCTGACAGTTGGCTTTTGCTCGTGCGTGTTTTTGCTTTCTTGCTAAGCAGCTTTTGCTTTGTTGCTGTTTGAATCGCCTAGCAATCCTAGTGAATCCCCATTCTATTATTTTTTTTAGAGAGATAAAAAATATTATTCTAAACAACGAAGAATTATCATAGAAAATTACATCAATAAAAAACTACCGTACTTCTACCGCAACACCAGAACTAATAAAGAGTGTTGCAATCATACTTGGAATCATCGCAACAGCATGCGCGTCAAATGGTCCATACGATTCAAGCTCAGGTCCTACAAACTCTTCCATTGCCTGCAAAAATTTGACCTGCATTAATCCCGCATCTTTTTCGACGCTTGCGTTGTTCTCAGTATTCTGTTTCTTCTGTTCCATTTGTTTAGATGATTGCTCTTCTTCTCTGCTATATGTTGGAGCAGGTTTTTCAAGTTCCTGACGAGAAACAGAAGAAATTTGTGAAGAAGTTGAACTTAATGAACTTACCACTGCTGCTATTTGTTGTTTAGGAATCATCCCGCGAATCAGTTTCTCCAACACATCAACTCTGTATGTATCAAGCAATCTCGTTAACTGCTGATAAAATTCCATCTCCTGCGGCAAGAGAACATCCACATTCATGGTGCTCATTTTTGTCCGCGATTTGTTCAACGCCATCATCAGAATTTTCTTTTCTCGTCGCTCATAGATTTCTTTGATAATCTTTTGGATGTTTTCATACTGAATGCTGAGTTTTTTTATTTCATCAAACGAATCGATACCTGACTCATGATCCCGCTTGCGAATGAGCTCTTTTTTTTGCTTGAGATAATGCACTGTGTCATCAAAGAATGATGGCTGAAGCTGCTGCAAATCTTCCCTTCGCTTTTCCATGCGGAGAATGTCAAAAAGAGTTTCATACGTAATGGCAATGCGCTGATCCTCCTGCGCAGAGTTCTGAAGAGCACCACTCTCGCTGCTTTCCGCATTCGCATTCTGACCCATTTCTTCTTGCTCTTCTCCCATAACAACGTGAAAACTCTTTTTCTTTAAAAGAATGATTGTCCATCGACGAGCGTAGCGCGGATAAAACTACCCCTAAGTAGTTGTTTCTCAAGGAAGATTTAAAAAAGAGGAGCGCTTTAGATTGGTTTATGGCAACACTTACCTATCAAACATTGCAGTTTCGGGAACAGGAGGACGCGCTCAAAGTCGTCTTTCTCAGATCCTATTATTTCCTCATTTCCCATGATGAATTGCACGCATTAGGAACATACAGCATAACAGAGGATAGCATTACATTTCCAGAACTGAATGAAAAAAAGCTTCAGCACAAATTCAACATTTTAATCGAAAAAGGTTTTCAGAATCTTATTGGTGTTTACACTCGTAAAAAAACATTTTACATCCATCGAAACGCAGGCGTCCCTCTTATCGGAACACGATTTATTGGCATTCAGGACAGAGGATCAAACTTTCTTGAAGTCAAACCGATCACTGGCTGCACGATGGGCTGCACATTTTGTTCTGTTGATGAAGGCATTGGATCAAAAAAAGGATATGATTTTTTTGTAGAACGGGAATATCTTGTCGAAGAAACAAAAAAGCTGCTTGATTTCAAGAAATGTTCTAACATTCATATTTACATTAATGTGCATGGTGAACCGCTGCTCTACCCGGAAATTGTTGAACTTGTCGCTGATTTGAAAGCAATAGAATGGGTGAAAGAAATCACCATCATTACTACTGCCGCATTGTTGACAGAGGCGATGATTGATCAGCTCGCAAAAGCGGGATTGACAGAACTCAATGTTTCGATTAGCGCAATGGACGCAGAGGCAGCGAAAAAAATTATGGGCAATCCCGCATACAACATTACGCATGTCAAGAAATTGGTTTTGTATGCCGCAAAAAAGATGCATGTCACTATCGCGCCAGTCTGGGTTGACGCGGTGAACGATGAGGAAATGGAAAAAATCATCGCGTTTGGCAAAGAAATCCAATGCCCTGTGCGCATCCAGAAATTTTGTCATAATAAATTTGGGAGAAATCCTGTAGAAGAGATTAGTTGGGAAGATTTTTTCAAAAAAATTGAAGAACTTGAGAAGAAGACTGGCGTGAAGCTTAAAGAAGATGTTGAGAACTATACTTTGGAGACGACAAAAGAATATCCTGTGCCGTTTACGCGCAGGGAAAATGTTGAAGCGCCAATTATTGGTCCTGGACGCTATTTTCATGAAAAACTTTGTGTTGCTCGAGATCGTCTTATTAGTGTGCCCATGTGCAGAAAACAAAGCGGCACCGTTAAGATTAGAATTTTGAAAACAACAAATAATATTATTGTTGGAGAGGAAGTTTAAACGTTATCCTTTTCTTATTTACACAATCCCCAAATCCTCATTCGTCGCAGTGGAACAAATACAAATGCATTTATCTTTATAGACACTATCTCCATACACTTCTCCTCGTTCTGCGCATCCTGCACTGCAATCTGCTTTACAAACATTATAATTCTCAAGAACCTCTTGATCTTGAATATCATAAATGAACACACTGTAGCCAATTACTGCAATAGGTTCGTAGTCTTTTAACCAATTGGCGCAACCATACTGATTATCCATGAAATCATACAACCTGTTGACACTAATGATGTGAATGCCTGGCGTTGGCGCGCAGGCAATGCTGATGGATGTAATGCCACGATAGAGTGGATCTTCTGTGCCGAAATATGTCATACGGATCGTCTGATCACCATACCCATTGTCTTCAAGCCATTGCGCTGTTTCTTTGAGTGATTGTCCCCAATCAACATTTGAGTCCAGAAGATATTTGTAGCCATTTTCTGATCCACCAGTAAACTCATTAAAGTACGGAATGTAATAGGGATACGCAAGAATTGTTCCAATCAAAAGCCAACCCACAAGAACTCCTAAAATATATGTTGCGTGATGCTTGTATTTCACAAATGGTTCTTTGAGTTCGTTCCAATTTATGACCATTAAAGATCCTGCAAAGACATAAAGGAATGGATAAACAGGAATAATGTGCCTTACTCCTATGTTAATATCATTCACGACAAAAGAGAGGAAATAGAGCGCAGCAGGAATAAGGAGGAAGAACTCATTTTGCAGGTTATACCATTCTTTGCTTCGTGTTTTAAAAAAAATAAAAAATGCTGCAATGAGAAGAAGCATTGTCGGGATTGGTGTTTTTAACACAAACGCGACAATAAAATAATACCACCAGCCTTCTGATGAATTCATGCCAAGAAGATATCCTGGATGTCCCGCAGTCGAATGCGTCACGACATCTTTAAAACCTACAATATATTCTTTCACATGAACAAAACCATACGTTGCCGCAAGGAAGATGATTCCTATCGCGAGAATAATCCCAAACGCTTTTCCTGCATTTGTGAGCTCTGCAATTCCTTTGTCGCTGCTGATGTGTGTATAAAATCCTGAAAAAATATTTTCTTTCTTTTCGAGGGATCTCACATACACTAAGAACAAACGCACCGCATAAAGCACTGCGATAAATCCAATCACATAAACGCCTGTATATTTGATCGCAAGGCAAAGGCCGACAAGAAGACCAAGGACAGCAAGTTGTGTTGTGGAAAACACAATTTCTGTTTTGTCTTTTGTGTATTTCCAGAAGTAATAAACTAACACGAAGATTGCTGCAGCAATGGGAACATCTGTATGTACAACACCCGCATGTGCGATAATCGTTGGATCAAAGACATACAATCCCAACGCAAGCGCGCCTGCTTTCCACCCATATAATTCTGTTGCCCAGCGATAGATGTAATATCCAAGAATTATTCCCATAAGCACAATCATAAGTCTGCTCAAGAAATAGATTTGATCCGCGTCATTGCCACTCCAATACAAAAATTGTCTGCCAAATTCCCATTGATCCCCGCGTTCCCAATAACCTGGATCTTCAGGAAGATTTGGCTGAATAATGAGTAAAGGAAGTGTTGCCCAGAGTTTCACAAATGGCGGATGTTCTGGATTCAATGTGTAATCAAAATATTTCCAGTACGAATATCCGGAAGGGATGTGTGTTACTTCATCACTTGTCGCGGAATTTGTGCGCATACTTCCGACACTAAGAATAAAGAAGATTGCGAGCAAACAAAAAGGAATCCATTTCTTTTCCATCATGGAGGAGAGTTTTGTATGATTTATTAAGGTTGTTGTTTGAGATTCGGGAGTATTCCTTATTGGTATACTCCTTTCATCGCATTCCATCGTATTCGCAAAAGATCAAAGAACATGAGTGATGAATCACGAACAACGCGAATCTTGCTTCGCTCATCATTGGACCATGTAATTGGCACTTCTTTAATGACGAAACCACATTTTTTTGCTATATATAATTGCTCCGCATCAAAACAAAATCCTTCAATTTGTTGTCGCTTTGCAACTGCTGCCGCAACATCTTTTCTGAATACTTTAAACCCGCACTGCGAATCACGAATTTCTGGAAGTAATAAAAGACGAACAAAAAAGGGGAAGAGTTTGCCTAGTGTGCTTCGAAGGAATGGCTGCTTGACCACGATCTGCGACATTGGAAGGTTTCGTGAGCCTATAACTACTGCCGCTGTTCCTGCGTGCCTCATACACGTTTCCAGCTCTTCGATGGGCGTGCTTAAATCCGCGTCCGTAAACAGAATCCAGAGCTTTGTTGCTGCAAGAAATCCTTGTTTCACGCTGTATCCTTTTCCTTTATTGCAGGGATTGTCATGGACTTTGATTTTTTTATTTCCTGAGTCTTTCACAAATTCCTGAATTACTTCTTTTGTTTTATCTATGGAGCCATCATTCACCACAATGATTTCATAATTGTGCTTTTTGCGATCAAGGTAGGCGATAACTGTTTCCAGCGTTTTTCTTATACGTTTTTCTTCGTTATACGCAGGGATGATGACGGAGAGTTCCATGCGCGTGAGAAAGAGGCGTATTCTTTAAAATGTTTGCCGTCTTTAGAGCCCCCATCCAAAAATTCGCTCACGCGAGGTTGGCACCTTCAAAATCTTTCTTCTGTTCTCTGCGAACTGACATTCCCCGTAAGGGACGTCCCCCTAGTCAGTTTCTTTGTAGCTCCCAAAGGATTTTGACCTCTTGGTGCCAACCTTTATTTTTTGGATGAGGCTTTCATAAGAACAAACATTTATAAATAAGGGGTTTTTGCTAAGAATATACAGATTATTGAGGGAAATACAATGAAAAAGCCAAAAGAAATGAAACGATATTGTCCTTATTGTCGAAAGCACACAACGCACAAAGTTGGTGCAAACAAGAAGAAAGCAGCGTCCTCATTAACGCGCGGGTCTAAGTATAGAGCTCGCATGCGCGGTCAGGCACGCGGAATTGGAAACCTCGGTCGTTACTCTAAACCAGCAGTCACTAAATTTAAGCGAACTGGAAAGAAAACAACAAAGAAAACAGACATCCGCTATGAATGCAAAGAATGTAAGAAAATGCACATGCAAAGTAAAGGCATTCGAGCGAAGAAAGTAGAGTTTGTTTAATTCGTTTTATTTATTTTTTATTCTCTTTTTTTTGATATGTTCTCAGTTATATTTTTACTTTCATATGATTATTTTCTCTAAGAAATAAATAATAAATGTTTAGGGATTCATTAGGACTGTCAGGCGATTCTTTAGTTCCTCTTTGGCGTTTACTCGCTCCCGTTTCCCAAATATTCTCGCTCAGCAAGAAAAAAAATGACAGGGGGGCCCATTGCACAAAAGTGCAATGGGGTATTATGTAACAATAATCTCTTAAAAGAACATGATAACGAATTTAGAAAATCCGAGAGACAATATCGCGGATTTTAGAAAGGTTTATATATAATAATCTCTAAAAAACGAGCAGGTGATTATATGGCAAAGCACTTTTTCGAATCATTGGGCACAGTCAGTCTTGGAATTTCATTACTTCTTATCCTTACCGCATTTTTCGCAGTCTATGTATATGCAGATGTGAGTGGAGAAAGCAGAGAACTCAACATTGACCTGGTTCCTCCAGAAATATATGATTTTACGTCCATCTATTCTATGTTCACTTATCAGCAAGAAATAAAGTATAATACCGCGACAGAAGGAACATTCTCTGTAGAATCTTCCCAATCCCGATATAAAAACAGAATGTCCGGAACAATCACTACATACAACCTTGAATACCTTACGCAGTATGATGAAATCTACGAAGCATGGCTTGTTGATTTTGATACAGGATACCAACTTTCCTTAGGGCTTTTCATCGTTGATCAGGACGGCTATGGGAAATTTTCTTATAGCACAGAGAGTTATGTCAATGCGTATGACGCAGTTGTCGTAACAAAAGAAGAATATCCTGACGAAGATCCTCGAGCAAATGGCGATGTTGTTTTAGTGGGATATTTCGACACCACACAACTCACTAAAAGAAAGGTCTCTTCCGGCACTGGTTCGACACTTGGCGAATACGCAGACTATGGTGAAGAAGCAGACAGTGTTTACGGATAATTCTTTTTTCATTTTTTCTTTCTTATTTTTCTCATTTTCTTTCATAATCTTTCTTGCAATTTCATAACTTTTATAAGCAAACCATAACTTTAGATTATTATGGATTATTTCAAAGAATCACTGAAACTGCACAAGCAGGTCAAAGGAAAAATAGAAATCAAAAGCAAAGTGCCCCTCAAAACAAAAGAAGATCTTTCTTTAGCATACACTCCTGGAGTCGCAGAACCGTGCAGAGAAATCGCGAAGCACCCGGAAACAATCTATGACTACACGCAAAAAGGAAACACTATCGCGATTGTTACTGACGGAAGCGCTGTTCTTGGACTCGGCAATATTGGCGCGGAAGCATCACTTCCAGTCATGGAAGGAAAGTCTGTTCTTTTCAAAGAGTTTGGAAACATCAACTGCATTCCTATCTGTATCAAAACCCAAGATGCGCAAGAAATTATTCAAATCGTCAAAAACATCGCGCCCGCGTTTGGCGGCATTAATTTAGAAGACATCTCCGGCCCACGATGCTTTGAAGTAGAAGACGCACTACAAGACATAGGAATTCCTGTCTTCCATGATGATCAACACGGCACTGCCATTGTTATTCTCGCAGCGCTGATTAACGCAGCAAAAGTTGTTGGAAAAAGACTTGAAGATTTCAAAATTGTTATTTTTGGCGCAGGCGCTGCAGGCATCGCAACAGCAAAGCTTTTGCTTTGCATCAACCATGACCGAAATTTGTGCACCGCAGTAAAAGAAATAATTCTTATTGACAGCGTTGGTCCCATTCATTGGGAAAGAAAAAACCTGACGGGCATCAAACAATATATCGCAGAGCATACAAACAAATCTAACCTCAAAACCATTGATGAAGCAGTGAAAGGCGCAGATGTTCTCATCGGTGTTTCACAGCCTGGCGCGATTACAGAAGCGATGATTCAACAAATGGCACCAAAACCTATTGTTCTTGCGCTTGCAAATCCCACTCCTGAAATCATGCCTGATATCGCGAAAAAAGCAGGCGCGTTTATTGTTGGTACAGGAAGATCTGACTTTCCCAATCAAATTAACAATGTTCTCGCGTTTCCAGGAATTTTTAGAGGCGCGCTTGACGCAGGCGCAACACAGATTACAGGGAGCATGAAAATCGCGGCGGCGCACGCGCTTGCGGGATGCATTGACAAACCAACACAAGATAAAGTACTTCCTTACGCTTTGGACAAAGGCATCGCGGACAACGTCGCAGCAGCAGTTCGAAAACAGGCACAGAAAGAAGGCGTCACACGATTTTCTTGATACTTCTCAGAAAGCTTTTTATAATCCAACATGATAAAACAATAAATGGTTAAAAAAAATTCTAGTACTCAAGCAAAAAAACAAAATGTGAGGATGAAGACAATGGCAGAAAAGAACGTGTGTGAAACAGCATCATGTCATTCAACATGCATATTACGAGTGACATTAGGATTTGTATTTGTTTATTATGGAATTATGAAGCTCTTTTTCGGCATGGCGCCGCCAGTGGAGAAGATTATTACTTTCATGCCAACAGACGTCAGTTTATTCTTGATGGGCATGTTTGAGTTCTTGCTGGGTGTATTATTAGTCTTCGGCTTATTTACACGAGTCGCAGGATGGACAACAACAGGTTTTATGGTCGTGTTGTTTGCGTCCGCAGGATATCTTCATCTCTCAGGAATCTTACCTGATTTGTGGTTTACCGCGGGAATGGCAAAAGATGTCGCGATTCTTGGCGCGGCAATCGCAGTAGGCATGCAAGGCGCTCCATGCTGCAGTATTGACGCATGGATCAAGAAACGATGTTCGTAAGAATATTTTTATTTTTTTTTCTTTAATTGATTTCTATTTTTTCTTCTTTGGTTTTTTGGGGATTATTTCTCCTTGATAATTTGTATTTTACTTAATACCCCATTGCTGACGCAATGGGTCCCCCTGACAATACAATGTCTTGCTGGTGCGTGTATTTTCATGAGTGAGCGAATAGCATTTTCCTTGCATAGCTTATTGCTCTTCGCACGCGCAAACGCAGTGATCTGTATAAATGTAATCAACGTACGTCTGATTCGCTTCTGCGCAGATGTTGGCGCAGGTTGCGGTACACTGATTTCCTATCGCCGCAATCCCTGGATGCGTCTTTTCCGTGATGTTGTAGATAAAAATGGAATATCCTATTTTTTCTGTTGGTTCTTCGTCTTGCAGCCAATCAAGACACCCCTGATACCGCTGACCAAGATCATACAACTCATTTGCGCTGACGATGAATAATCCTGTATGTGGACTGCACGGCATACTCTTCGCGGTCATATTCCTATACGCTAATGGTTCTAAACTAAAGACCGCGTAATATTGGGGGTCTTGCTTGAGATTGTTTTCTTCCGCCCATTTTTCGAGACGAGCAATGTCCTGACTCCAATCAATGTTGGAATCCAACAAAATCTTTGCGCCATTGTCAGGACCTCCTGCAACTTCGTTGAAATACGCGATATAATGCGGCGCGACAAAAAGAAGTGCGATAATAGACCAAAGTATACAAATAGCAGTGACTGCGCTTATGACTTTACTTTTTGTCTTTACAATCTCTGTTGTTATTTCTGTTGCCGCAAAAACAAAAATAAATGGATAGATTGGCAGAATATGGCGGACACCGATGTTAATGTTATTCAACAGGAACGCAATGAAATACAGCACCGCGGGGATGAGAAGAAAAAATACTTCTGGAGAGAAAAATCTTTTTTCTTTACAGACAAACAAAAGTCCCATGGAGAAGAGGAGGATGAGCGCGATTGGAGTTTTTACAAAGAACGCAACAATAAAATAATACCACCATCCTTCCGCGCTGAATTCACCAAGCAAATACGCGTTATGTCCTACTGTCGAATGTTCGCGGACAAAAGTAAAACCATCAATGTATGACGCGCTGTTTGTGAATCCGTAGGTTGCGGTGACGATGAGGATTCCAATACTCATGATGGCAAAGAATGCTTTTACTATCGAGACTGCTTTTTCTTTTCTCTCTTCTTTTTCAGTAAGAACAAGGAAGAGGAATACTATAGCCAACGTTGGGATGAGATATAACCCTGTAAACTTTGTCGCGTTCGCCAGTCCAAAGAAGATACCGCAAAGCAGAAGATCTTTTGTTTTTTGTGTTTCGTTCCATTGCCACGCATAACATATTGTGATAAAGAAAAACGCAGCGATTGCCATGTCGGTAATTGCAAACGCGGTGTACGCAAGCATCAATGAAGAAAAGGTATAGAAGAAGAGCGCGAAGAGCGCACCATAGATCGCGTTGTTTTCTGTCATTTGTTGTTTTATGAGGAGCTTTTTCGTGAAGATGTAGATGTAAAGGCCAAGCAAAATGCCAACGAGAAGGAACGGGATTCTTGCGTACAAGAGCATTGTTTCCGCGTCATTGCCCATTTTGTAGAAGAAGTTCTGCGAAAATGGCCACTGCTGAACAAACGCACCCCCAGGTGTTTCTGAAAGTTTCCATTCTTCGCTTTCTAACGGAAGAACTGGTTGTTGGTTCATCAATAAGAGGGGGAATCCTGCAATAAGTTTTGCCAAAGGAGGATGCTCAAAGGTGAGTCGGTAATCTCCTGTTTTCCAGTAGGTGTAGCCAGATGTGATAATGTTTGGTTCATCAAATGTCGCGGAATTTCCGAGCATACTGATTGACGCGAGGAGTATGAAGATGAGAAGAAAAGAGATAACGAAGACTTTTTCATGTATTTGTTTCATGCTTGGAGAGGTTGTTTTTTTAGGTTTATAAATTTACATACATTACAACTAGATTAGGGATTCAAAAGCGCTGTAAGGCAATTCTTTTGCTCTGCGCTAATGCTCCTCATTATTCCTTGAAATCCCAATAACATTTATAATCATTTTTTATATTCTTCCCTCTATGCCCTCACTCAGCGTCTGCATGATTGTTAAAAATGAAGAGAACTGTATTGAACGGAGTTTGCAGTCTATTCAAAATCTTGCTGATGAGCTGATTATTGTTGATAGTGGCTCGACTGATGGAACGCTTGCTCTTGCGCGGCAATTTACGGATAAAATATTTCATTTTTCATGGAATAATAATTTCAGCGCCGCGCGAAATTTCGCATTGTCCCACGCAACATCAGACTGGATTCTGTTTTTAGATGCTGATGAAGTAATCGCGCGGGAAGATCTGCAAAAGATTAAAAAAGTTATGGCAGATTCTGAATCTGAGAAGAGTGCCGCTGCATATTTTCTCCATCAGAAAGAGTATACTAACGATAGCACATTGACTGGATTTCAGTATTGCATAGAAAAAAATTCATATAATAAAAAGTATCTTGGATTTGTCGTTGTGGAAAACGCAATCCGACTTTTTCGTCGAGATAAAGACATTTCTTTTTCCTGGAGAATTCATGAATCTGTCGCTCCTTCGCTTGAACAGCGAGGGGTTGCGCCGCTTGATTCTGGCATCTTCATTCACCATTACAAACAGGAGAAAGGAAAAGAAGCGCAGCAGCAGAAGATGCTTCGCTATTTAGTGATTGGCGAAGAGCAACTTCGAGAAACGCCGCATCTCGCGAAACCGCATTATGAAGTTGGGCTAATTTATTATGCGCTTGGACGATACGCTGACGCGATTAGTGCGTTTCAGAAAGTGATTTCTTTGAAACCAGATGAGTATCGCGCGTATTACAAACTGGGGAGATGTTTCGCGAAAGTTGGTCGCTTTATTGATGCGCAACAAGCTTTTAAGAAATATCTTACCTTTGATTCCCAAAACAGTGATGTTTATGGAGAATTAGGGCTTCTCGCGATTAAACAAAGAAACGTTCGTGATGCGGAACGCTTATTGCGAAAAGCAGTGGAGTTGCATTCTGGGAACATTCTTGGCCGACATAATTTGTCGTTACTCTTGCTGCAATTGGGGAGAAAAGAGGAAGCAACTGCGTTTTTGCATGAAACTGCGCAATTATTTCCTAATCCATTTGTGTATAACACCTTAGGTATTTTATCTGGCGCTGAAAAAGATTATACTGCTGCTTCTCTGTATTTTGAGAAAGGGATTGCGTGTTCTGGACAACCCTCTGCAATCACAAAGTCGCTGTATATGAACCTGATTCAGACATTTATCATCATCAAGGATAGAAAGAATGCGGAACAATGTTTGTCTCAGTTTAAAGTACTATTTCCTGGGTTAGGAGAGGGTTTTGAGAAGGAGATCGCTTCGTTGTAATTTATCTCATTCACTTTTCTACATTTTTATTAATTTTTATTAACTTCTATAATACCCCATTGCACTTTTGTGCAATGGGTCCCCCTGACAGTACAAGGTCTGCTGGTGCGTGTTTTTATGTCCTATATGGGGTTATTCTTTCTGAGATGCTGTAAAAAAAAGTTATGTTAAAGTTCTGTTCAAGATGATTAAAGATGATAAGAAATTGTTGATGAAGAAAAATAAAAAAAGAAAAAGAAAGAAAAAAGGCTTTCGCCTTATTCAACAGATTCAACAGACAAGCTGCTTTCGCTCACCGTCGTTGCAATCATTTCTGATCCACTGAGGTCGTAATCATCCCAATTGGATAAGATCTGCGCTGCAAGTCGTGTGTCCATAGCATCCTGACCTGCGACAACAAGCGCAACATAGTCACCGTTTTCGAACAATTTGATTAAAGCCTGTCCGCTTTCGATGCCAAGAGCTGAACCACAGTCAGATGGGTTGCCCATTAACTCCGCAACTACTGCGTTAGCGCATGGACCGCCTACTGCGACAATGTTCTTACTCTCTACATTGCTTACTTCAGTGTCAAGCTTTACTGCGCTGACACTGATTGGTATAATCGTTGACGTGCTGGACGTCATTGATTCGCTTGTTGTTGCATCAGTTGGAGCTACATAGACTTTCGCGTACGCGGTGTCGTATGGGTGCTCGATAACCAAACTCTGCTGGTCTTCTCTGTCGTAGGTGATTAACGTTCCCTTCTTTGTGTAGAACTTCTGGAAGTCATCGTTTTCATCACTTTCGTCGAAGAGACCATATCCAACTGCTCTGTTCAATGCTGAAACATGCGAGCTGTTCCATTCGATGCTGTTGTCTGTCACGTCATCGTATGATGCAGTGATGTTGAATGGACCAACAGCGTTAGATGTTCCACCTAAATACAAGGATGCGGAAAGATCCCCATCGTTATATTCCGTGAACAACATACCATGGAATTGTTGTTTCGCTATATCCTGAACACCAGAATTAAATTCGTGCGTATCTGATGTACCGTCCTCAATTGTCAACTTCGCACGGTTCAGTGTGGTGATGTTCGCACCGTTTGATGAACCAATACTGGTGAAGTTGATGTACTTTCCAGTTTCGTTGATGACGAGTCCAATTGTTCCCGCACTCTTCAAAGAGATGTTGGAAACAGCTCGTGCCGCGCTATCATCTGTGTACGACACGTCGTCATCTGTTGTCCCATACGTCAAATCATCAAAGTTGATTTCATTGTCGTTGGTGTCGATGTTGGTAATCTGAACCAAGTGCGCTTCTTTCTTTGTTGTTTCAATAACAAGGAACATCGCGCCCTGACAGTCCACAACTGACGCTGAACCAGTACAGATTTCGTTTTGTAAATACACGAGTTCGTCCTGATTTGCTGTTGTTGCTGATGGTGCTTCTGTACCCCAGAAAATTGGTTCTGTTGCTCCTTCTCCAGATGTGAAGCTGGAATCTGCACTAAGTGGAATTTCCACTAAGCGACCATCTTCGTTCTTGAATCGGATTTCCGCTGATGTTGATCCCGCGACGAATTCGATTGTTTCAACGCCACCTGTTTCGACTCCTGCGAAAACGAGTTTAAAGTTTCCAAACATTGGATCAATATACTCGTCTCCTGGCTGGAGGTAGACTTCGTCTGTGTCTGGCGCAAACGCGATATCAAATCCAGTCCATCGTACTTCAGTCGCTCCGCCTGCAGCGACATGCCTAAAGAGCCCGAGAGTTCCATCAACATCTTCGTTGTTGAATTGGATCTCATCATTTGATCGAATAGTTACTTCGCCTGCTCCAATCGCGACTTCACACACGTCTTGATCTCCTGCTTCAATGTTGACTCGCTTCGCGTCAGTGATACCAAGCGTTACGCCGTTCACTGTTTCTGTGTCTTTGACGTCAACCCACACTTCTGTACCGTCAACTTTGAATCCACAGGACCCCGTGTCTTCTGTTGCATCCGCGGAAACGTCCATCAATTCTACCGTGTGTTCAACACCATCAATTGTTCGTGTTAAAGATTCGCCTTCGCTCATCCACACAACAGAGTCTCCAGATTGAAGTTCAAGTTCACTGATTTTAGTATTGGTTAACTTTGCATCAGTTACTGTGTAGCTTCTTCCCTGGATGTTGATCGATGTTCCTTCCAAATCGTCGCCAGCTGTCGCGTCAGAGGTGTTATCCACTGAAATATAGCTGTCAAACTGCAAGCTGTAGTTGTACAGGAAGTTATTGGAGTTATCCACGAAGATGTAGGTGTTCGCTTCTGGCGCGTCATCATCATCTTGTGTATACAAGAACTGTCCTGTTGCCTGACTCTGGAAGAAGATCTGCTGTGTGTACTTCTCATCGTTGTCATTGGTTCCTTCTGCGTCGTGGTAGACATCGTCCGCCAACAAGTCAAGGTCTGCGTCGTCAACGCTTGGTTCACAAGCTGAGATGTTGTATCCAGGGTACAAGTTTCTGTTACAGAGTTCGTATCCTTCGCTTACACTGTACTCTTCGTCTGATTCTTCTTCAGAAACAACTGTTGTCTGAACAGACTGTGTTTGTAGGCTTGTCGCAATATTGGTAATCCCAATAACGTCTTCTGCCTTCGCATCAGCACCAACAACTAAAATACCGTTAAATGTTCCATCTTCGATGAACATGCTCGGATATTCGCTGAGGTCTGCTGCCATAGCTGCTCCCATTAATGTCGCACCTACCATTGTAGCTGCTGCACCAATAGATGCAATTTTACTGATAGTTTTTTTTACTCGCATACACGACACCTCCGTGTGTATATTCTTTTTTTCTCTAGGCTATTAGTTCTAGGCTCAATCCCATACTCGCCGCATGACGCGGCACATATCTAGGCTCTTTGAAACCATGCAGGATGCACAGTCTTTTGCTGTCTTTCCGCAAGAACAGCTTTTTGTTTATATAGTTTCCCGTACGCATATTCGCGCTTTGCTTTGGATGATGCGCGGGATGCGCATTTCCGTCGGACAAAAGACGCTTAGCTGCGTTGAGAGTATTCAATAGGTCAAAACTCCTTTAAATAGTTTTCGCGGTTTGGGCGCTTCATTGTTTTAGGGTATGATGAGGTGTTACGATTGCACTATTTTGTTTAAAAAAACTTTGTTTTGCCTCTCAAAAAATACCATTAATTATATAAAGAAGCAGGAGTTTTTAGAATTTTACATTGCGGACGTGCCGGAGTGGCCAAACGGGATAGGCTTAGGACCTATTGGCTTAGTGCCTACGCAGGTTCGAGTCCTGTCGTCCGCAGTTTTTTATTATTCTGTGGTTTTTTTTATTGTACATTATAGTGAGGTAATCACTTCAAATAAAACCCCACGCAATGCTTCGCGTTGTGCGGGTCCCCCTGACAGTACAAGATCTTGCTGGTGCGTGTATTTGAGGTGAGTCCCTAATTATCCTCTATTATATAGGGAAACAACGTCAGGAAACAAAAGTATAGAAAAACTAAGGAAAGAAGAAACTATTCTCTACACTTTTCCCATCGTAATATTAAAGTGCGCGTGTTCACCTGATTGCAACTTTCTCAGCATTTCGATTCTTTGCTTGATTGCCGCCCCCATTGGATGTCCGGTCTTTATCGCGGCATCAAACGCAGCGCACGCTTTCCCAAACTCCTTTGCTTTCTCATACAACGCGCCAAGACAGAAATAAAATGAAGCATTATTCGGATGCACGACAACGCCATGCTCAAACACTCTTATCGCGTCTTCTGTGTATTTTATATTGTCATAGCAAACGCCAAGATATTCTATAATCAATGGGTCTTGCGGATTTTCTTCAAACAGTTTCTTTAACACAATAATCGCCGCACGATATGCCTTGATCTGATAATACGCTTTCGCGAGATTGAGAACACTATTTGAATCATGCTTGGTCAGATCAAGCAGTTGAAAAAGTTCGTGGAGGCCGCGAAGCTGTTTGTTTTTCGCCATGAGATCGCTTATGAGCGTTTCTTTTTTCTTATCGAAGTTTTCCTGACTTTGGACTGCTTCCTTGATGCGCTGAAACGCCGCAAGCGGATTGTTCTCATAGATAATGTAGCCCACCGCAAGGTCAATCGCGATCTTTGGATCTTTCGCTTCTTTATATTTTTCTTTGGAGAGCTCAAAATACCAGCGCTGTTTTTCCTGCACAAACTCTTGACTCTTGAGGAAATGGAAATGATGAATGGGAATCTGCGTTTGGACGATTGTTTTGACAGGCTGCGCTTTGTGCCATGCGCCTATGGATGGATTCACATCCTCATGAACTTTTCCTTGAAAAAATATTTCTGGTGTTCGTTTGAACAATCTCGTGATGTATTTGATATCATAATAGCCAGTGAAATTGGTGAAGAACGGTGATTCTTTGCTGAGCGCTTGTTTTTCTTCTTCTTTGAGCGCGTGCCATTCCCCATATTTCTGTCCTTGCTCTTTTGGGGTGTAGAATCGTTGCGGAAACGCGTACGCGACGACATCATTTGGCGCCGCCGCCATTACTTTTTTTATTTGGTCAATATCTTTTTTTGTGAGGTGCTCATCTCCGTCGAGAATGAGAACCCAATCTGCTTTTGCCATTGATAACGTGAAATTCCTTGCTTTTGAGAAATCATTTTCCCATTTGAAATCGTAGACTGTCGCGCCGGATTCCTGCGCGATTTGGCGCGTCGCGTCTGTTGATCCTGTATCTACAATGATCATTTCATTGATGAGCGGTTTTGCTGATTCAATCGCATTTTTTAGAAATGCTTCTTCGTTTTTCACGATCATGCAGAGCGCTATTGTTGGCATGATTGGGGAAAATAGCGGGTTGTTTATATTGATTGCGGGAAAATGTGAAGGAGATGATTAAAAACTAAGAAATGAATTCAAAAATTGAAATTAAAAAATAAGAAAATAGAAAATTAAAGAACATAAAAATTATCTTTTCTTTCGATCAGAACTTCGCTGTCGTGTTTTTGCCGCTCTGCCGTATCCGCAGGACGCGCAAATCGCACGAGAGACATGATAACTATGTCTTCCACAGCGTCTGCAAATTATGTGATTCTTTTTTCCAGATCGTTTTCCTTTTGCTGGTGTTCCTTTAGCCATATCTCATCACATCTATTGTTCTGCTGGAGAAATTAAGATAATTGTATCTCCTCTGATGAAGACTGTGCCGAGCTTGCGCTTGACTTCGCCATTCAATCGTTCATCTGCGTTATCAAGAACACAGTTAATATGAATGTCAAATGCCTTCAATTCTCCTGTAATCTGAATGTTATTTTTTAATTCTACAATCACACGCTTGTTGCGTGCTTTATTCAATGCGTCTAATGGTCGTGTTGCGTCCATCATTGTCGTTTCCTCCTCACCCAAATGTATAGTAAAGGGCATAGGCTTCTGAATTCACCAGTCCTATTTAAAGTTTGTGTCTCCAACGACGGGCTCTGGTGAAAATCTTTCGATAGATTAAAAAACCAAAAGCAGCCGTTAGGCTGCAGTTGGGGGAATCGTGAGGCGATTCCCATGAAAGAGAAGAAAGGCATAGTACAAAAAATTAACGGTTTGATAAGACAAGCAAGAA